>DASQXT010000545.1:0-16565 GCA_035639575.1 Geodermatophilus sp. | reverse complement strand
CCTCGACGCGCTGTTCGCCGGGCGGGCCAACCTCTCCGACCGGATCGAGCGGCACATGTCCCCGCCGCTGCCGATCATCGGCTCCGGCGAGCCGGTCAGCGCCGCGGTCGCGGCCCTCGGGACGGCGGACGCGCTGCTGGTGCACGAGGAGGGCAAACCCGCCGGCGTGGTCACCCGGCAGGACGTGCTCGGGCACCTGGCCGGCACGTCCTCCGCGGCGTCTGCTCCTACCGTCGGGGCATGACCTCCTCGGCCGGCTCCCCCGGCTTCAACACCCGCGCCATCCACGCCGGGCAGGACCCCGACCCGGCCACCGGCGACGTCGTCGTCCCGCTGCACCTGGCGACCACCTTCAAGCAGGACGGCGTCGGCGGGTTGCGTGGCGGCTACGAGTACGCGCGCAGCGCCAACCCCACCCGGACGGCGCTGCAGGAGGCGCTGGCCGCCCTCGAGCAGGGCCGCACCGGCCTGGCCTTCGCCTCCGGCCTGGCCGCCGAGGACACCCTGCTGCGCACGGTCTGCGAGCCGGGCGGTCACGTCGTGCTCGGCGGGGACGCCTACGGCGGGACCTTCCGGCTGATCTCGAAGGTCGCCTCGCGCTGGGGCGTCGAGCACACGCCGGCCGACCTCAACGACGTCGACGCGCTGCGGGCGGCGATCCGGCCGAGCACGCGGGTGGTCTGGTGCGAGACGCCGACCAACCCGCTGCTCAACATCGCCGACATCGCGCTGGTCGCCGAGGTCGCGCACGACGCCGGGGCGCTGCTCGTCGTCGACAACACCTTCGCCTCGCCCTACCTGCAGCAGCCGCTGACGCTGGGCGCCGACGTCGTCGTCCACTCGACGACCAAGTACCTGGGCGGGCACTCCGACGTCGTCGGCGGCGCGCTGGTCGTCGGGGACGACGACGAACTCGCCGAGCGGCTCGCGTTCCACCAGAACGCGATGGGCGCCGTCTCCGGCCCGCTGGCCGACTGGCTGGTGCTGCGCGGCATCAAGACCCTCGGCGTCCGGATGGACCGGCACCAGGCCAACGCCGCCCAGGTCGCGGAGTTCCTCCTCGGCCACCCCGCGGTCGCGTCCGTGCGCTACCCGGGCCTGCCCGACCACCCCGGCCACGACATCGCCGCCAAGCAGATGTCCGGGTTCGGCGGGATGCTCTCGTTCCGGCTCGCCGGCGGGGAGGACGTCGCCCTGCGGGTCTGCGAGCGGGCGCGGGTGTTCACCCTCGCGGAGTCCCTGGGCGGGGTGGAGTCGCTGATCGAGCACCCGGCGCGGATGACCCACGCCAGCGCGGCCGGGTCGCCGCTGGAGGTACCGGCCGACCTGGTGCGGCTCTCGGTCGGTATCGAGGACGTCGAGGACCTCATCGCCGACCTCGACCAGTCGCTGGCCTGACCGGGTCGGCGGTGACCGCGCGGTGGCCCCCTTGCAGGGTCCCACCGCGAGCCTGCGAGCGGTGGGGGGCAAGGGGGTCCTTTTTCAGAGGGGGGCGGTCATGATCCGCGGGCCGTCGTCGGTGACGGCGACCGTGTGCTCGACGTGCGCCGCGCGGCTGCCGTCGGCGCTGTACAGCGTCCAGCCGTCGGCGGCGACCCGGTAGTCGTCGCTGCCACCGGCCAGGAACCAGGGCTCGATCGCGATCACCAGGCCCGGACGCAGCGGCAGCCCGCGGCCGGGGCGGCCCTCGTTCGGCACGGACGGTGGCTCGTGCATCGAGCGGCCCACCCCGTGACCGCCCTGGTCGGTGTTGATCCCGCACCCGCCGGCCCGGCCCACGGCACCGATCGCCGCGGAGATGTCGCCGACCCGGTTGCCGACCACTGCTGCGGCGATCCCGGCCGCCAGCGCGCGCTCGGTGGTCGCGACCAGCTCGAGGTCCTCCGGCCGCGGCGTGCCCACCGGGAAGGTGGTCGCGGCATCGCCCACCCAGCCGTCGAGGGTCGCCCCGGCGTCGACGCTGAGCAGGTCGCCGTCCTCCAGCTCCTGCGGGGTCGGGATGCCGTGCAGCGCGACGTCGTTGACCGACAGGCAGACGACGCCGGGGAACGGCGGCGTGGTGGCCAGCGGCGCGTACCCGAGGAACGGCGAGGAGGCGCCGGCGTCGGCGAGGACGGCGCGGGCCACCTGGTCCAGCTGGGTGAGCCGGACACCCGGGGCCGCGGCGGCACGGACGGCGGCCAGCATGTCGGCCACGACCGCTCCGGCGGCGCGCATCGCGTCCAGCTCGCCCGGCGTGCGCAACTCGATCAACGGTCCTCCTCGGGTGGCGAGATCGGCGATCTCGCACGGATGCGAGCCTACGAGCGTGCGAGAGCGGCGATCTCGCCGGCGAGTCGGGGGGCTCAACCGGCGAGCAGCTCCTCGAACCAGGCCCGCGCACGGGCGTTGCCCTCCCGGCCCCGCTCCCCCGCCGCCCGCACCCGCTCGGCCAGCTCCCCGGACAGGCAGCTGGCCAGGGCGGCGTCGAGTGCCTGGGCGGTGAGCTCCTCGGCGGGGACGACGAGCGGCCAGTCCGGCGCCGCGGCCTGGCTGGTGACCTTGGCGCCGCCGGCGATCGGGTCGCAGGCGACGACCGGCCGGCCGTGCTCGAGGCCGAGCACCAGCGCGTGCAACCGCATGCTCACCACCACGTCGGCTCGGCGCACCAGCGCCTCGACCTGGGCCGGACGGCGCGCGTGCGGCTTGTCCACGCCGCGCTCCAGGTACAGCGCCCAGGCGACGTCGTGGTCGACGTCCAGGTCGGTGAGCCACCAGCACACGCATGGTCACCAGCCCGGCACCGTCCGGTGACCGGGACCCGTCGAGGGAACGAGATCCTGGTCGCAGCGGTTGTCCCGACCGCCGACCGACCCGAGGAGGACCCGTGAGCGACACCGCCGGCGACCTGGACCTGTCCGCCATCGAGCGGGAGCGCACCCGGATCCGGGAGGCACACCTCAAGCCCTCGGGTGAGCGGCCGGCGTCGACCGCCCGCGGCCTGCACCACACTGCGCTGATCAGCAGCGACGTCGAGCGGACGGTCCGCTTCTACCAGGACGTGCTGGGCTTCCCGCTGACCGAGCTGATCGAGAACCGCGACTACCCCGGCTCCTCGCACTTCTTCTTCGACATCGGCAACGGCAACCTGGTCGCCTTCTTCGACTTCCCCGGCCTGGACGTCGGCCCCTACGCCGAGGTGCTCGGCGGGCTGCACCACATGGCCATCAGCATCGACCCCGACCGCTGGTCCGAGCTGGTGCAGCGGCTGACCGACGCCGGCGTGCCGCACGAGGTGCACAGCGGCGTCTCGGTCTACTTCCGCGACCCCGACGGCGCACGCATCGAGCTGATCGCCGACCCGCTCGGCGAGATGTACGGCCACCAGGTCCTGTAGTCGCAGGGGTCATCCCTCAGGCGGAGGCGTCCACCAGGTCGGCGTAGTCGGGGTGCCGGTCGATCCAGGCGCGGACGAACGAGCAGCGCGGCACCGCCTGCCGCCCGTGCGCCCGGACGTCGTCCAGCGCGCCGCGGACCAGCGTGCCGCCCACGCCGCTGCCCTCGGCGGCGGGGTCGACCTCGGTGTGGGTGAACACCACCCGGTCGCCCTGCCGCTGGTAGTTGGCCTGGCCGAGCACGCGGTCGCCGGCACGGGCCTCGTAGCGGCCGGCCTCGGGGACGTCGGTGACGGTGATCTCCATGCCGGCACATTCTCCTCGGCCCCGTCCAGGGCACCGCCCCGAGCTCTGATGGCCCACGTGCAGGGTCCCGCCGCGAGCTTGCGAGTGGCGGGGGAAGGGGGTCCTTCAAGGGGAGGACGGGGTCCTTCCATCAGGTGGGGAGCGTCAGCGCCCCGGTCGGGCACTGGGCGACGGCGTCCCGGACGGCGTCCTCGTCGGCCCGCCCTGGCTTCGGCCGCAGCATCCGGACGACCCCGTCCTCCCGACCTCGAAGACGTCCGGCGCCAGGAGCTCGCAGTTGCCCGATCCGATGCAGCGGTCGAGGTCGGCTAGGACGCGCATCAGCGCACCCCGCCCAGCCGGGCCGGCAACCGCTTGATGCCGTTGACGAACGACGACCGCAGCCGGTCCGGCTCGCCGGTGACCTCGAGGTCGGGCACCTGGTCGAACAGCGCCCGGAAGGTCACCGCCAGCTCGCGGCGGGCCAGGTGCGCGCCGAGGCAGAAGTGCGGTCCCCTCGACCCGAACCCGACGTGCGGGTTGGGGTCCCGGGCCAGGTCGAGGACCTCCGGGTCCCGGAACACGGCCGGGTCGCGGTTGGCGGCGGCGTAGAGGAGCAGGAACTTGTCGCCCTCCCGGAACCGGTGGCCGTTCACCTCGCCGTCCCGGGTGGCGGTGCGCCGCATCCAGGTGACCGGGCTGGTCCAGCGCACGATCTCCTCGACGGCGGTGCGGTCCAGCCCCGGGTCGGCCGCCCACCGCGCCCGCTGGTCGGGGTGCTCGTGCAGCGCCAGCACGCCCTGGGAGATGGCATTGCGGGTGGTCTCGTTGCCGGCGACCAGCAGCAGGATGAAGAACGAGGCGATCTCCTGGTTCGACAGCCGCTCGCCGTCGACCTCGGTGGTGACCAGCGCCGTGGTGAGGTCCGACCGCGGGTGCTCCAGCCGCTCGGCGGCCAGTCGCTCCATGAGCCCGGCGAGCTCCATCCCGGCCAGCAGGAAGGCGGTGACCGGGTCGTTCTCGTCCTCGATGAGCTCGGGGTCCCCGCCGGAGAGGATGACGTTCGACTGCGCGAGGACCATGGCGCGGTCCTCCTCCGGGACGCCCATCATGTCGCAGATGACCCGCAGCGGGATCGGCGCGGCGATGTCGGCGACGACGTCGATCGACCCGCCCTGCGCCTCCGCCGTCCGCCGGGCGCGGGCCAGCACGTCGTCGACGACCGCGCGGACGCCGTCCACCAGCTGCTCGAGCATGCGCGGCGTGAACGCCTTGGACACGATGCGCCGGATCTTGGCGTGCCGGGGGTCGTCCATGCTGATGAGCGAGCCGTAGAACTCGTTGAGGTCGGCCGGGACGTCGGGGATGGAGACCGCGCCGCGGCCCGAGCAGAACAGCGCGGGCTGGGAGCTGATCGCCTCGAGGTCGGCGTAGCGGGTGACGGCCCGGTAGCCGGGCCCGACCGGGATCCCCGGCATCTCGGGCTCGGCGAAGAACGCGAAGGGCCGCTCCCTGCGCAGCGCCGCGAAGGTCGCGTACCGCACCGACGGCGGGCCCGCCCACCAGTCCCGGTCCGAGAGGTCGACCGCGTCCAGGTCGACGGATCCGGGCGGAACGGCCTCAACGGTCACGGGTGCCCTCCCTGGGAGCGTCGGTGACCGCGACGTTAGGGAGCCGGCCGGTGACGCACAACACCTCGCGGCGACCGGCAGCAGGACGACGGAGGGCCCGGTCACCGTGGTGACCGGGCCCTCCGTGTGCGAGTAGCGGGGACAGGATTCGAACCTGTGACCTCTGGGTTATGAGCCCAGCGAGCTACCGAGCTGCTCCACCCCGCGTCGGTGACACCACCATACACGTCCCGCCGGGGACCTCAGAGCGTGCCGGTGTAGACGACCTGTTCGGCCACCTGTGCCAGCCGGACGTTCTGCCGCATGCTCTCCTCGCGGAGCAGCTCGAAGGCCTGCTCCTCGGTGACGTGCAGCCGCTCGAGCAGGATGCCGATGGCCATGCCGATGCGGCGGTTGCTCGTCAACGCCCGTTCGAGGTTGTCGGCCCGGTGCTCGGCCGCCTCCGCCCGGGTGCGCAGCTCGGTGAGCTCGGTGGCACTCGCCGCGGCGTCCGGCTGCTCACCGCGGTCGCTGAGCTCCCGGCTCTGCCGCCGCCTGGCCTCGACCTGGACGCGCAGCTCCGCGGCGCGGACCCGTGCCTCCTGGTTCCAGGCCCGCAGCGCCCGCAGGTCCGCGGACGACGGGCTGTCGGTCTCGGTGCTGTGGGTCATCGGGGGTCGTCGGCTTCCTGGGACGCAGGCAGTCGGGGCACTGGGTTGGACCCCGGCTGTAGTGACTCCAGTATGACTGCCACCCGGCCCCCCGCGCCGCCGACCGTGGGCGTGCCCGTCAGGCCGGCTCCGGCGCACCGGCCCGGGCCGGCTCCGCGGCGTCCGGCGCCGTCCGCTCCCCGGGCAGCGTCCGGCGTGCCCGGCCCCGCACCAGCCGCGACAGGGCCGTGGTCTGACCGAACGCCCCCGTCAGCCGGTCGAGGAAGACCGCCAGCAGGACGACGGCGAGCCCGCCCTCGAACCCGGAACCGACGTCGAGCTGGGTCACCGCCCGCACCACCACCGCGCCGAGTCCGGCGGCGCCGAGCAGCCCGGCCGTCACGACCATCGACAGCGCCAGCATGATCACCTGGTTGACGCCGGCCATGATCGAGGGCAGCGCGAGCGGCAGCTGGACCTCCCGCAGCACCTGCCCGGGCCGGGCACCGAAGGCCTGCGCGGCCTCCACCACCTCCCGGTCGACCTGGCGGATGCCGAGCTCGGTCAGCCGGACGCCGGGCGGGATGGCGAACAGAATCGTCGCCACGACGCCGGGCACGACGCCGACCCCGAAGAAGAAGACGGCCGGGATCAGGTAGACGAAGACCGGCGTCGTCTGCATGAAGTCCAGCACCGGGCGGACGACGACGCTGACCGCGCGGTGCCGGGCCGCCAGGATCCCGATCGGCACCGCGACCGCCGTGGCGACCACCGCCGCCACGAGCACCAGCGCGAGGGTCTGCATCGTCTCGACCCACAGCTCCAGCGACACCACCAGCAGGAACGCCAGGACCGTGTACAGCGCCAGCCACGGGCCGCGCAGCAGCAGGGCGAGCACGGCGAAGACGACGATCCACACCACCGGCGGCGGCGACACCAGCACGTCGGTCAGGCCGTCGACGAGCACCTGCATGACCGCCGAGATGCCGTCGAACAGCCACGGCACCGTGGCCAGCAGCCAGTCGATGGCGTCCGACACCCACTGCCCGAGGGGGATGTGCGGCACGGTTCAGCCCTCCCGTCGCGCGGGGACGGCGGCCAGCGCGTCGAGCACGGCCGCTCGGGGGACGACGCCGAGCAGCCGGCCGTCGTCGTCCACGACCCCGAGCGGCACCGCGCAGCGGCCGACCAGGTGGACGAACTCGACGAGCGGGCGGTCCGGGGCGATCGTGGCGAAGTCGGCGACCAGCTCCCGCGGGCCGAGCGCCGTCCGCCCCTCCTGCACCGCGCGGGCCAGCAGGTCGTCGCGGGCCACCCCGGCGATCCGCCCGTCCTCGCCGAGCACGTAGACGCCGTTGGCCTCGGCGGCACCGAGGGCGCGCAGCACCTCCCCCGCCGGCTGCCCGAGCCGGGCGGTCAGCCGCGGCTCGCGCAGCAGGTCGCCGGCGGTGAGCACGCGGGTCCGGTCGACGTCGGAGGTGAAGTCGGCGACGTAGTCGTCGGCCGGTGCGGAGATGATCTCCGGGCCGGTGCCGAGCTGCACCGTGCGCCCGTCCTTGAGCATCAGGATGCGGTCGCCCAGCCGCATGGCCTCGTTGAGGTCGTGGGTGATGAAGACGATCGTCTTGTGCAGCTCGGTCTGCAGCCGGACCAGCAGGTCCTGCATGTCGCGCCGGATGAGCGGGTCGAGCGCGGAGAACGGCTCGTCCATGAGCAGGACGTCGGAGTCCGCGGCCAGCGCGCGGGCCAGTCCCACGCGCTGCTGCATGCCGCCGGAGAGCTGGTCGGGCCGGGCGTCGGCCCGGTCGAGCAGCCCGACCGTCCGCAGCGCCCAGTCGGCCCGCTCCCGCTGCTCGGCCGCGGGGGCCCCGCGGATCTTGAGCGCGTAGGCCGCGTTGTCGCGCACCGTGCGGTGCGGGAGCAGCGCAAAGTGCTGGAACACCATGCTGACCCGCTCGTTGCGCAGCGTCCGCAGGTCGGCGTCGCCGAGCGAGCGCAGGTCCTGGCCGTCGACCTCGACCGTGCCCGCGCTGGGCTCGATCAGCCGGTTGAGCAGCCGGACCAGTGTCGACTTCCCCGACCCGGAGAGCCCCATGATGACGAAGAGCTCGCCGCGCTCGACGGTGAAGTCGACGTCGTGCACGGCCAGCGTCGAGCCGGTGCGGCGCTGGACCTCGTCGCGCCCCACCCCCTCGGCGGCCAGCCGCAGCGCCTCCCGCTCGCGCGTGCCGAAGACCTTGGTCAGGCCCGTGGCGCGCAGCACCGGTGGCACGGTCAGCCGATCCACTGGTCGATCTGGTCGGCGTGCCCGTCGACCCACTGCCGCGCGACCGTCGCGACCTCCTCGCCGTCGACGTCGACCTGCTTCTGCATCGCCTCCATCTCGTCGACGGAGATCCGGAAGTCCTTCAGCAGGTCGACGAACTGCGGCGCCTGCTCCTGCAGGTCCTTGCTGGCGGCGATGTTGGCGCTGTACGACGGCATCGCGCAGGCGCCGTTGCCGGTGGTGAGGCAGCCGTCGGTGTAGGGCGTGGGCTCCTCGAGCTGCACCATGTCGTACTGCGCGAACACCGCGTGCGGGTGGTACAGGTACAGCACGATCGGCTCCTCGCGGCTGTAGCTGTTCTCCAGCTGGGCGAGCTCGGCCGCCTCGCTGGAGACGACGTGCTCCAAGGTGATCCCGTAGCCCTGCAGCCGCTTGGTGTTCTGCTCGGTGGTGATGTAGCCGGGGTCGGCGTCGTAGAACTTCCCGCCCAGCTGGTCGGCGTAGTCGTTGAGCTGGGTGACGCTGGTCAGCCCCTCGAGCGGGCCGCCGGGCGCGACGGCGTAGGCGGGCACGAACCAGCCCTGCGAGGCGTCGCCGTAGGTCTCGGAGACGATCTGCACCCGGTCGGCGGCCTCGTCGGCGAGCTGCTGCTGGTTGGGCAGCGCGACCTCGGTGAGCAGGTCGATGTCCCCGCGCTTGGCCCCGGCCCAGGCCGCCGCCGGGTCGAGCTGCGTGGTGGCCAGCGAGGAGACGCCGAGGTCGGGGTGGTCGGTGGCGATCTCGCTCAGGATCGAGTTGGTCAGGCCGGCGGCGGTCCAGCTGAACTGCGCGGTCTGGACGGTGACGCCGCTCCCGCCGCCGGTGGCGCTCTCGGCGCCCTTCTCGGCGCTGCACCCGGCGACGGTGGCGGTGAGGAGGGCGGCCAGCGCGACCGCGGATGCGCGGGAACGGGTCGTGGTGCGCAGCATGGGGGTCTTCTCTCGTTCGTGCCGCCGGGGCGGGCTGCCCGGCGGTCGGGGTCGTACGGCGAGGCGCAGGCCCCTCGGGGGGACCTGCGCCTCGCCGTGCGGTCAGTTCTCGGAGACGAGCGTCGTGCAAGTGCGCGGTCAGGCGCCAGTCGGACCGATCGGCTGGTCCCCCCGGAGCGTGATGCGGTGCATGACGCGTCGCTGGTCGCCGTAGTCGCGGTTGGCGTAGTGCACCGTCGAGCGGTTGTCCCACATGACGACGTCGCCGACCGACCAGCGGTGCCGGACGATGTGCTCCGGCTTGGTGATGTGCGCGTAGAACAGATCGAGCAGGTACCGGCTCTCGGCGTCGGAGACGTCCTTGATGTGCGACACGAAGCCGGGGTTGACGAACAGCCCCCTGCGGCCGGTCTCGGGGTGCACGCGCACCACCGGGTGCTCGATCGGGACGAGGGCGCGGAACTCCTCGCCCTCCCACTTGGTCCGCTCCTCGCGCTGGGCGAGGTAGTAGCCGAACTCCCGCGTGCCGTCGTGCACCGCGACCAGCTGGTCGGCCAGACGCCGGACCGGCTCGCTGAGCGACTGGTAGGCCAGCTCCAGGTCCGCCCACTGGGTGTCCCCGCCCGTGGGCGGCAGGACGACGGCCCGCAGGACCGATCCCAGTGGCGGACGGCGGACGAAGGTGACGTCGGTGTGCCAGACGTCGGCGAAGCCGCCCGTGGCGCTGTCGAGCGCGTAGATCTCCGGGTGCTGCTCGTCGACGCCGGGGACCACCGGGTGCGACTCGGTGACCTCGCCGAGGCGGCGCCCCAGCGCGATCTGGCTGTCGGGGTGCAGGTCGTGCTGCCCGGCGAAGAACAGCACCTTGTACTCGGCGAGGGCGGTCCGGATGGACCGGACCTGGTCGTCGGTGACGCGGCTGAGGTCGACGCCGTGGACCCGGGCGCCGATGGACGGCTCCAGGCGTTCGATCTCGAGGTGCCCGCGCTCGGCAGCGGTGGAGACGGGCGCGGTCGTGGGGGCAGCGAGCAGGGTCATGCGAGGGGACTCCGGTGGCGAGGGGAACGGTGGGCTCGGACGGCGTCAGGCCGGACAGAGCGCGCTCGCGCACCGCAGGAGGTCGACGTGCCGGCGCTCGACGAGCGCTAACCGCACAATCCCGACCAACTGCATGGGGATTACCGTAGCGGCTGCCCCAGGCCGTGTCTCCCAGGGGGATCCCGTGGCGTCGCCGAGCCCACGGTCCACCCCGTGCGGAGGCGGGTGGAGTCACCGGCCTGGCGATCTCACCGGTGCGAGACGGGCCGTCGCGCTCGCAGAGTCGGCGCATCCGACCGGACCGACCGGCGGCCCCGCTCTCGAACCGAAGGAGATCGATCGCCATGACCGGGCAGTGGCTCGTCAACGGTGTCTTCCAGGCCAGCACGCTGATCGTCGTCGCCTGGGCGCTGTCGCGCTGGGGCAGGGAGGTCGTCGGGCGTGCCCTGCTCGCCCTCCTGCTGTGCGGCGCGGCACTGACCTACGTCCGCTTCGCCGTGGAGGGCGGCGCGGGCAGCGGCTGGGTGGCCGCCGAGCTCGCCGGCGTCGTCCTCTACGGCGGCCTCGCCGTGCGCGGCCTGCGCGGGTCACCGATGTGGCTGGCCGCCGGGTGGGCGCTGCACCCGGTGTGGGACGTCGCGGTGCACTACGCCGGCCCGGGGCACGCGTTCGCCCCCGACGCCTACGCGATCACGTGCCTGAGCTTCGACCTCCTCGTCGCGGCCTACATCGTCGTCGACCACCGGTACGGGCTGACCCGGCGGCGGGCTCGGGTGACCTCCCCGGGCGTTCCCGATGTGACGCCCGCACGCACCCGGTAGTCCACCGCTCGGAGATCGCCACCCTCGCGGCCGCCACGGCCAGGCTCGACCGTGGCGGCCGCGACGTGCGCGTCAGCGCCCTACCGTGACCCCCGGCGGAGGAGCAGCTGACCGCCGCGGCCACGACCACGGCGAAGCCGGGCAGCACGAGCGACCGGCCGGCGCCCGTCTCGCGCCGCGGCCCGGTCGGAGGACCGGAGCGACCGCGAGGCCGGTCATCGCCCCCCGGGCTCGCGGCGCATCAGCCAGGTCCGCGGGCCGCCACCGGGGAGGTCGACGACGTCGGTCACCGTGAAGCCGACGCGCTGGTAGAGGCGCACGTTCGACTCGGCGCTCGTCTCCAGGTGCACCGGCAGCCCGTCCCGGTCGGCGCGTGCGAGCCCCGGGGTCAGGGTCGCGGCACCGAGGCCCCGCCCCTGCCGACTCGGCACGACACCGAGGCCGGCCAGGGCCACGTGCGGCTCCTCGAGGCGGTACCCGGCCAGCGTGGCCTCGGCCTCGTCCCCGGCGGTGGCCCGGTCCCCCGCCAGCTCGGCGGCGGCCGGGCCGACGCGGGTCCACACGTCCTCGGGCACCGCGGTGCTGGGCACCCACACCGCGACGCTCACGAGCCGCTTGGGCGTCTCGCCGACGTCGACCCGGCCGAAGGGCAGAGCGACGGCCGAGAGGTACAGGCGGTGCAGTGCCCTCAGCCGCTCGCCGTGGTCGTCGGCGTGGACGGTCCACCGGGTCCACGGGTAGTCGGCGAAGGCGTCGGCGAGCACGTCGGCGGCGGCCGGGACGTCGTCCGGGGTGGCCGGGCGTACCAGCACCGTCATCCGCTCCTCGGTCGGTCCTGGGTCTGCCACGGCCGGGTGGCCGCGGGCTCAGGATGCCTCGACGGTGAACGGCACGGTGATCACGTCCCCGTCGGCGAGCCGGAACTGGGCCCACACCTGGTAGGTCCCGGCGGTCGGGAACTCGGCGTGGACGTCGAGCTCGGGTCCGAACGTCTGCCCGGGCAGGGCGAACACCGGACGCCCGCGGTCGTCGGTCACCTCGGCGTGCTCGTGGGCGAACGTCGTCCCGTCGGCCCGCATGACCACGACGTGGCCGGCGGCCGCGAGGTAGGGCTGCAGGTCGTCGACCGGCCGTCCGGTCCCCGCGTCGGTGAGCGTGAGGTCCAGGTCGCTCACGCCCCCGGCCTCGACGTCCCCCTCCAGCTCGACCCGGACGCCGTCGACGACCACGGTGCGCGGGCCCGCCGTCAGGGGAACCGGCTGCGGCGCGGTGCCGGCCACGGTGACCACCTGCCGGGAGTGGACGTCGCCCATCTCGCCCTGCCGCCGGAACTCGGTGTTGACGATGTACCGGCCCGCGGTGGGGAACGTGACCTCGACGGCGAGCTGCCCGGGCCGGCCGGTCGGCTCCGGGTGGACGTGGGCGAACGTGCCGAGGTCCTCGCGGGTGGCGATCAGGTGCATCCACGCCTCGTGGCTGCGGGTGAGGTCCTCGACCGGCTCCCCCGTGGCAGCGTCGACCACCGTGGCGACGATGCGCGTGGGCACGCCGGGCCGCGTCTGCGCCGGGACGGCGAGCTGCACGTCGAGGCCTGCATCGGCGGCCTCGGCGGGCGGTACCTCGGCGGTCATCATCTCGCTCATCGCCGGGCGCATCGGCATGCCGGTGCCCTGCACCCAGGCCAGCGTGCCGTTCATGCCGCGCTCGGCGACGTCCGTGCGGCTCACCGCGGTGAGGCCGGCGCCGAGGGCCAGGGCGACGACGGCGACGCCGGTCAGGTACGCGTACTCGCCGATCCTCGCGCGCAGCGGCGGTCGCAGGATCTCCTCGACGCTGGCCGGTCGGCCGAATCGGCGCAGCCGCAGGGCGTTGGTGAGCACGCTGACCGAGCTCATCGCCATGGCCGCGGACGCGAGCACCGGGTCGAGCAGCAGCCCGTTCCACCAGTACAGCGCGCCGGCCGCGACCGGGATGAGCAGCAGGTTGTAGCCGAACGCCCAGGCCAGGCCCTGCTTCATCGTCGTGACCGTGCGCCGCGACAGGGCGATCGCCGAGACGATGCCGCGCAGGTCGCCGCCGACGAGGGTGACGTCGGAGGCCGCGACGGCGACGTCCGCGCCGGTGCCGATGGCGATGCCGACGTCGGCCGCCGACAGTGCCGCGGCGTCGTTGATGCCGTCGCCGGCCATCGCGACGACGTGCCCCTCCTCCTGCAGCTCGCGGACCCTCCGCGCCTTGTCGGCCGGCAGCACCTCGGCGAGCACGTGCTCGATGCCCACCTGGTCGGCGATGGCCCGGGCGGTGGCCGTGGTGTCGCCGGTCAGCATCCACACCTGCACGCCCAGGGCCTGCAGCTGCGCGACCGCCTCGGCGGACTCCGGCTTGACCGTGTCGGCGACGGCGATCGCCCCGGCCGACCGGCCGTCGATCGCCACGAACATGGGGGTCTGCCCGGCCGCCGCCGCGGTCGAGGCGTCGCCGGCCAGCGCGGACACGTCCACGCCGCGGGCGTCCATCAGCGCCGCGTTGCCGACGAGGACGGACCGGCCGTCGACGACCGCGTCGATGCCGTGACCGGGGACGGCGTCGAAGGAGCCGAGCGCCGGCAGGCGCAGCCCCCGAGCGGCCGCGGCGGCCACGACCGCCTCGGCGACGGGGTGCTCGCTGCCGGTCTCCGCGGCGGCGACCAGGGCGAGCACGTCGTCCTCGGTCCAGCCGCCGGTCGTGGTCACCGAGGTGAGCGCCGGCTTCCCGCGGGTGATGGTGCCGGTCTTGTCCAGGACGACGGCGGTGACCCGGCGGGCGGTCTCCAGCGCGTCGCCGTCACCGATGAGGATGCCGAGCTCGGCGGCCCGGCCGGTGCCGACCATGACCGCGGTCGGGGTGGCCAGTCCGAGCGCGCACGGGCAGGCGATGATCAGCACCGCGATCGTGGTGGTGATCGCCATCGTCAGCCGGCCGGGGTCCGGGCCGAGCAGCACCCACGCGACGCAGGTGATCGCGGCCAGCAGCAGCACGATCGGGACGAACCAGGCCGAGACCCGGTCGGCCAGGCGCTGCATCGGCACCTTCGCGCCCTGCGCGTCCTCCACCAGGCGGACGATCTGTGCCAGCGCGGTGTCCTCGCCGACCGCGGTGGCCCGCAGTACCACGGTGCCGGTGCGGTTGAGCGTCGCGCCGATGACCGGGTCCCCGACCGCCTTGTCCACCGGCAGGCTCTCGCCCGTCAGCATGCTCTCGTCGACGGCCGTGGCCCCGTCGGTGACGACCCCGTCGACCGGGACCTTCTCCCCCGGCCGCACCCGCACCAGGTCGCCGACGGCGACCTGCTCGACCGGGACGTCGACCTCCGCGCCGTCGCGCAGCACCCGCGCCGTCCTCGGTGCCAGTCCGACGAGCGCGGTGATGGCCGCGGCGGTGCGCTTCTTCGCCCGGCCCTCCAGCCACCGGCCGGCCAGGACCAGGGCGAGGATGACCAGCGAGGTCTCGAAGTACACGTGCAGCGGCAGGCCCCAGCGCTCGGCGGCGGCCGGCCAGAGGGTGACGAAGGCGCTGTAGCCGTAGGCCACACCGGTGCCGAGCGCGACGAGGGTGTTCATGTTCGTCGACCCGTGCCGGGCCGCGGCCCAGGCGGCGCGGTAGACGTCCCTGCCGGCCCAGGACTGGACGACGGTGGCGACCACGAGGACCGCCGGCATCAACCAGTCCATCGTGTCCAGGTACAGCGGGACGTACATGAGGACCATCAGCCCGAGGCCGACGGCGAGGGTGACCTGCCACCTCCACCGGAGCGCGGTGAGGTGCGCGTCGCGGTCGTCCCCGGCATCCTCCGCGGGGACCTCGGCGGCCGGCCGCGCCTCCCGTCGGGGCGTCGCGGCGTAGCCCGCGCGCGCGACCGCGGCGGTCAGCTCGTCGAGGCCGACCTGCTGGGGGTCGAAGCGGACGGTGGCCACCTCGGTGGCGAGGTTGACCTCGGCGCCGGCCACGCCGTCGACCCGGTTGAGGGCCCTCTCCACCCGGCCCACGCACGAGGCGCAGGTCATGCCGCTGATGTCCAGCGTGCACACGGTGGGCGGCGGCGCGGTCGTCGTCATCGTCGATCTCCTGGTCGGGGTGCGTGCGGGGTCGAGGTCGAGCCTCGGCGGCGGTCGGGTGGCTCGGACCGGGTGGATCGCCGGGTCCGGTCAGGCGTGGGTGGCCGGGGGCCACGCCGCGAGCGTCCCCGGCGCGGTGGGCGGCCGGGGGTCAGCAGTGGGCGTACTCGTGCGGGCGCAGCAGCATGGCCGCGGCCATCGCCGGGAGCATGAGGACGTGCCCCCACAGCATCAGGGCGCCCTCGCCGATGAGCCCGAGTGCGAGGGGCACGAACAGCACCAGGAAGGGCAGGTACATCGCCGCGCCCATCTCGGCGATGGGGCGCCAGCGGTGGCCGCGGAAGCGCATCCACGCGGACATGGCGACCGTCATGTCCGTCGCCATGATCAGCGAGCCCGTGTACGGGTCGTGCATCAGCCCGGTGGCGCCGGTGGCGTCGAGCACGAGGGTCCACACGGGGTGCAGGGCCACCATGCCGACGGCCATCGCGACGACCATCTCGAGGAAGTGGAGGGTGAACTTCCTGGCGCTCAGCCGGTGCGCGGTGTGCTCGGTCTCGGTGGGTGCGGGGGTGGGGGTCACGCTGGGCACGGCGGGTCTCCGGAGGGCTTCGAGGGTGGACGGGGGATCAGGGGACGAGGGCGTAGCCGGCCTCGTCGACGGCGGCGCTGATGTCGGCCCGGTCGACGGGGCGCGCGGCGGTGACGGTGACGGTGCCGGTGGCCAGGTCGACGACGACGGACTCGACGCCGTCGACGGCGGCGATCTCCTCGGTGACCGCGCGCCGGCAGTGGGCGCAGGTCATGCCGGTGACCGTGAAGGTGGTCGAGCCGATGAAGGTGTGGGGCGTGGCGGACAGCACGGGGACTCCTCGACGAGCGGTGGGGGTGCGGTCGGGGACGAGCGTCGGGCCCGGGGCCGGTGCCTCTCACCGGGGAAATCGCCGGGATCCCCACCGGGATCGGTGTCAGGAGGGCCGGCGGCGCTGAGAGCGCCGTCGTCGGTGGTCCGCCGCGTCGGCCTTCCTGGACCGGCCCGTCCCGGTCGGTACGGTCGGGCCCGTGCTCGCCGGACGGGATGCCGAACGCGCGGCGATCGCCGCCCTGCTGGACGCGGCCCGCACGGGCAGCGGGGGCGCGCTGGTCGTCCGCGGTGTGGCCGGCTCGGGCAAGTCGACGCTGCTGACCGACGCCCTGGGTGCGGCTCCGGACATGACGGTGCTGCGCACCTCGGGCGTGGAGTCGGAGTCCCCCCTGGCGTTCGCCGCCCTCCAGCGGCTGCTGTGGCCGCTGCGCGGCCGGCTGGAGGTCCTGCCGACGCCGCAGCGGATCGCGCTGGGGGCCGCGATGGGCGAGGTCGAGGGCGAGGGTGACCGGTTCCTGGCCTTCCTCGGGACGCTGAGCCTGCTCGCCGACGCCGCCGAGGAGTCCCCGGTCCTCGCCGTGGTCGACGACGCGC
>DASQXT010000544.1:0-5390 GCA_035639575.1 Geodermatophilus sp. | reverse complement strand
GACCAGGCCGTCGTCGAAGCGCAGCACCGGCGCGGGCGCGGTGTCGGGCTTCCAGAAGGCGGTCGCCTCACCCTCGTCCTCCTGCGGCCGCGAGGGGGCGGCCGTCGCGCCGTAGCCCGAGGAGCCCGCGCTGCCGAAGCCGGCGTCCGAGCTCGCGGTGAACGACGACGCCGCGGTCTGCGGGGCCGCGGCCGACGACGGGTGCGCCACCGCGGCGAGCTGCAGCATCGCGCCCGCCCCGGGGACCGTGCCCTCGACCAGGTCGTAGGCGACGCCCGGCGGCATGGAGGGCACCGGCTGGCCGGGGCCGACGTAGAGGGTCTGGCCGAGCTGGAAGCCGCTGGCGAGGGTGCAGCCGTCGGCCGACGAGCCCGACACCGGGACGCCGTCCACGGCGGCCTGGCCCTTGCCGGACCACAGCGCCGTGCCCGTACCGCTACCGGTGCCCGAGCCTGCCGCGGTGTCGACGAGGACCAGCGCGAAGGAGGCCGAGCTGCCGCCGAGCGTGGAGACCTGCCGGGCGATCGCCCCGAGGACGCGCTCCGCGCCGGGACCGGACACCCCCAGGCAGGCGTGCAGCGCGGCGACCAGGGCCGGCGAGCCGGGGGCGTCCACCCACAGCAGGCCGCCTCCGCGTCGGGCGACGACGGAGTCGCCTGGCAGGACTTCACAGCGGTCGGGCATGGCGTCCAGCCTAGATGCGACACACCCGACTGGGTGAGCGGTCCTCCCCGCCACGCCGATCACCCGACGGGCCGGTGGGACCCCTGCGACCGGCGTGGCGGGTGTGCCGGCCGTGAGCGAGGACCTCCCTGCCCCCCACTGCTCGCGAGCCCCCAGCGGGACCCTGCGGGGAGGCCGTCAGGCGCTCGCGACGACCCCCAGCTCGGCCGGGTCGGCCAGGTGCTCGGAGTGCGGCAGCACGCGCACCGTGTACCCGAAGGCACCGGTGCGCTCCAGCGGGACCGTGGCGCTGAACCAGTGCCGCGACCCCTCGGTCTGCTCGTGCGCCATGGGCAGCGTGGTCACCTCGTGCAGGCCGTCGGCGTCGTCCACCCGCCCGTAGGCCGCCTGCACCTGGACGTCGGTCGGCATGAGCCCCGGCAACTCCACCTCCGCCCGCAGCGCCAGCGTCGAGCCGATCTCCGGGGTGTCGCCGGCGCCGGTGGCCTCGACGTGCGCGACCCGCACGGTGCTCCAGCGGTCGAGCAGCCTGGCGCGCCAGACGGCCTCGGTGCGGGCCGCCCCGTAGCCGGACTCGGCCATCGCCCGGGAGGAGCGGGCCGCCGGCACGTAGAGCTGCTGCACGTAGTCGCGCACCATCCGGGTCGCCAGCACCTTGGGGCCGGTCTCGCGCAGCGTGTGCCGCACCATCTCGACCCACCGGCTGGGGACGCCGTCCCGGTCGGTCTCGTAGAAGCGCGGGATCACCTGGGTGCCGAGCAGCTCGTAGATGGCACGCGCCTCGATGTCGTCGCGGCGCTCGGGGTCGGCGACGCCGTCGGCGGTGGGGATGGCCCAGCCGTTCTGGCCGTCGAACCACTCGTCCCACCAGCCGTCGCGGATGGAGAGGTTCAGCCCGCCGTTGAGCGCGGCCTTCATGCCCGAGGTGCCGCACGCCTCCAGCGGGCGCAGCGGGTTGTTCAGCCAGACGTCGCAGCCCCAGTAGAGGTAGCGGGCCATGCCGATGTCGTAGCCGGGCAGGAAGGCGATGCGGTGCCGGATCGCGGGGTCGTCGGCGAACTTCACCATCTGCTGGATCAGCTGCTTGCCGCCGTCGTCGGCCGGGTGGCTCTTGCCGGCGATGACCAGCTGCACCGGGCGCTCGGGATCCAGCAGCAGCGACCGCAGCCGCTCGGGGTCGCGCAGCATGAGGGTCAGCCGCTTGTAGGAGGGCACCCGGCGGGCGAAGCCGATCGTGAGGACGTCGGGGTCGAACGCGCTGTCGGTCCACCCCACCTCGGACTCCGCGGCGCCGCGGGAGAGCGCGGTGTCCCGCAACCGGCGGCGCACCTCCTCGACCAGCCGGCCGCGCAGCATCCGGCGGGTGCTCCACAGCTCACCGGCGGGGATGCGGTCGACGCCGTCGAAGTGCACCGGGCCCTCGATGTCGACCGGGTCGCCCTGGCTGCTGACCTGGGTGCCCATCTCGACCAGCTCGCGCGCGGTCCAGGTGGGCGCGTGCACGCCGTTGGTGATCGAGCTGATCGGCACGTCGCCCTCGTCGAAGCCCGGCCACAGGCCGCGGAACATCGACCGGCTGACGTGCCCGTGCAGCCGGCTGACGCCGTTGGCGCGCTGGCCCAGCCGCAGGCCCATGTGCGCCATGTTGAACTTGGCCGGGTCCTCCTCGGCCCCCAGCGGGATGAGGTGGTCCAGCGGGACGCCGAAGCCGGCGAAGTAGCGCTCGATCAGCGCCCGCGGGAAGCGGTCGATGCCGGCCGGGACCGGCGTGTGCGTCGTGAACACCGTGCCGGCGCGCACCGCCTGCAGCGCCTCGGAGAAGGACAGCCCGTGCGACTCGGTGAGCTCGCGGATCCGCTCGATCCCGAGGAAGCCCGCGTGCCCCTCGTTGGCGTGGTACACCTCCGGCGCCGGCGTCCCGGTGAGCTGGCAGTAGGCGCGCAGCGCCCGCACGCCGCCGATGCCGAGCAGCATCTCCTGGCGCAACCGGTGGTCCTCGTCGCCGCCGTAGAGGCGGTCGGTGACCCCGCGCTCGGCCGGCGTGTTCTCCTCGATGTCGCTGTCGAGCAGCAGCAGCGCCACCCGACCGACCTGGGCCCGCCACACGTGCGCGAACAGCGTGCGCCCCTCGGGCAGCGGGACGTTGATGACGACGGCGGTGCCGTCGGGCTGGCGCAGCAGCTTCAGGGGCAGGCCGTGCGGGTCCAGCGACGGGTAGTGCTCCAGCTGCCAGCCGTCGGCCGACAGGCCCTGGTCGAAGTAGCCGGCCCGGTACAGCAGGCCCACCCCGATCAGCGGGACGCCGAGGTCGGAGGCGGCCTTGAGGTGGTCGCCGGCGAGGATGCCCAGGCCGCCGGAGTACTGCGGCAGCACCTCGGTGATGCCGAACTCCGCGGAGAAGTAGGCGACCGTCGCCGGCGCCCCCTCCCCCAGCGACTGGTACCAGTGCGGCGCCGACAGGTACTCCTCCAGGTCGTCGACGACGTCCTGCAGCCGGCGCACGAACCGGCGGTCCCTGGCCAGGGTGGCCAGCCGCTCGGCCGAGACCTCGCCCAGCACCTTCACCGGGTCGCCGTTGCAGGTCCGCCACAGCTCGGGGTCCAGCGCCTCGAAGAGGTCGCGGGTCTCGGCGTGCCAGGACCACCGGAGGTTGGTGACCAGCTGGGACAGCGGCAGCAGCTCCTCAGGGAGCGATGCCCGGACGGTGAACCGGCGGAGTGCGCGCACGCGCCGAGACTAGCGACGACTCCCACGGCCCTCGGAGCGGTCCACCGCCCGACGCGCGAGGATGAGCCATGGCCAGCCGACGTCCCGGTCACCCCTCCGTCCCACCCGTCCCGCACCACGAGCGGCAGGCCACTGCCGCCGATGTGCTCACCCGGCGCGCCCTCGATAGCGTGGCGGGGATGACTGGCCGCGCTGACCTCCGCCTCGGCATCACCGATGTCGCCCCCGTCGTGTCCTGCGGCGCGTTCTCCGCGCGCGCCGTGGTCGGCGAGCACCTGCCGATCACCGCCACCGTCTTCCGCGAGGGCCACGACGCCGTCGCGGCCGACGTCGTCGTGACCGGCCCGGACGGCTCGCGTCAGCCGTTCAACCGGATGGAGCGCTTCGGCGACCAGCCCGACCGCTGGCTGACCACGGTCGTCCTCGGCGGCGAGGGCCGGTGGACCTACCGGGTGGAGGCCTGGAGCGACCCGCTGTCGACCTGGCACCACGCCGTCGAGGTCAAGATGGCGGCCGGCCAGGGCCCCGAGGAGCTCGCCAACGACCTGGAGGAGGGCGCCCGGCTGCTCGACCGGGTGGCCGCCGAGGCCGACGACGACTGGCGAGACCGGGTGACCGAGGCCGCCGCGGCCCTGCGCGACACCTCCCGCGAGCTGCCGGCCCGGGTCGCCCCGGCGCTGGCCGAGGCGCTGCAGCGGTACCTGCACGACCACCCGGTGCGCGAGCTGGTCACCCCGGGCCCGGAGAACGAGGTGTGGGTCGACCGCCCGCGGGCGCTGTTCGGCTCCTGGTACGAGTTCTTCCCCCGCTCCACCGGCCCGGTGGTCGACGGCCGGGCGACCCACGGCACCTTCGCCACCTCCGCCGAGCGGCTGCCCGCGGTCGCCGACATGGGCTTCGACGTCGTCTACCTGCCGCCGATCCACCCGATCGGCACGGTCAACCGCAAGGGCCCCAACTCCCCGCAGTACCCCGGCGGCAACCCGCACGAGATCGGGCCGGACGACCCGGGGTCGCCGTGGGCCATCGGCAGCGCCGAGGGCGGGCACGACGCCGTCCACCCGCAGCTCGGCACGATGGAGGACTTCCGCGCCTTCGTCGAGCGCACCCGCGAGCTGGGCATGGAGGTGGCGCTGGACTTCGCGCTGCAGGCCGCGCCCGACCACCCCTGGGTCAAGGAGCACCCGGAGTGGTTCACCACCAAGCCCGACGGGACCATCGCCTACGCGGAGAACCCGCCGAAGAAGTACCAGGACATCTACCCGATCAACTTCGACAACGACCCCGAGGGCATCTACGCCGAGTGCCTGCGGGTCATCCGGGTGTGGATCGACGCCGGGGTGCGCATCTTCCGCGTCGACAACCCGCACACCAAGCCGCTGAACTTCTGGCACTGGCTGATCTGGACGGTCAAGGAGACCGACCCCGACGTGCTCTTCCTCGCCGAGGCGTTCACGCGGCCGGCGATGATGCACCAGCTCGCCCGCATCGGGTACACGCAGTCCTACACGTACTTCACGTGGCGCACCGAGCGCGGCGAGCTCGAGGACTACGGCCGCGAGCTGGCCGCCAACTGCCACTACATGCGGCCGAACTTCTTCGTGAACACCCCCGACATCCTGCACGCGTCGCTGCAGCTCGGCGGCCCGCCGATGTTCAAGATCCGCGCCGCCCTCGCGGCGATGATGAGCCCGACGTGGGGCGTCTACTCGGGCTTCGAGCTCTTCGAGCACGTCGCGGTGCGCCCCGGCAGCGAGGAGTACCTCGACAGCGAGAAGTACCAGCTGCGGCCGCGTGACTGGGACGCCGCCGAGTCCTCCGGGCGCAGCCTGGTGCCCTACCTGCGCCGGCTCAACGAGGTCCGTCGCGCCCACCCGGCGCTGCAGCAGCTGCGCACGCTGCGGTTCCACCACGTGGACAACCCGAACCTCATCTGCTTCTCCAAGACCGACCCCGGCTCGCAGGACGCCGTCCTGGTG
>DASQXT010000543.1:0-13656 GCA_035639575.1 Geodermatophilus sp. | reverse complement strand
CGACGACCTGGTCTTCTGCGCCCACCACGGCCGGGAGCACGAGGCGGCCCTCGCCGCTGCCGGGGCGACCATCCGCGACGAGACCGGCACGATCGACGAGGACGGCTATCCGTTGCTGTAGACCCGGTGCGGATCGATCAGCACGGCGGTGCGCCGCTGCTCGGCCATGACCCGGTCGTACTCCTCCCAGTCCTCGTGCCGGCCGCCGGCCGCGGTGAACACCGCGCGCAGCAGCAGGCGGAGCTGGTCGGCGTCGGGCAGCCAGGGCTGCGGGTCGTCGGGCCCGGCCAGCTGTGCGCGGCCTTCCACCGTCGCCCACTGCCAGCCGTGCCGGAAGGTCACGGTCGCCTGCGGGCGGGTGCGGAGGTTGGCGAGCTTGACCCGGCCGTAGGTGACGAAGGCCAGCGCCGGCCGTCCGGTCGCCGGATGGGCGAGGATCCCGGCGTTGACCACCGAGGCCTGGATGGTCGAGTCCGCCCGCAGCGTGGAGACGACCGCGAGGTTGTGCTCGTCGGCGGCGATGGCCGCGACGTCGTCGAGGCTGGTCACACCCGGATCCTGGCACCAGCACCGGGGCGGGCCAGGTCGGTTGCCCGGGGCGACGAAGCAGCTACCGCCGCTGACGCGTCAGCAGCGCCCACTCGGCCGGTCGCCGGCGTCCGCGCTCACTTCGTGATCTCGCGTCCCTTGCCGACCACGGTGACGCCCGCGTCGGAGACGACGAGACCGCGGGCGCGGTCGTCGTCCTTGTCGACGCCGATCTCGACGCCCTCGCCGATGCGGACGTTCTTGTCGATGATCGCGTCGCGGACCACGGCCCGGCGGCCGACGTGCGTGCCGTCCAGGACCACGGACCGCTCGACGGACGCCCAACTGTGCACGACGACGCCGGGGGAGAGCACCGACTCGCGGACCGAGCCGCCGGAGACGATGACGCCGTTGGACACGATGCTGCTGATCGCCCGGCCGACCCGGTCGCCGTCGTCGTGCACGAACTTGGCCGGCGGCCGGGACGGGATGTGGGTGAGGATCGGCCAGCGCTCGTTGTAGAGGTCGAACGCCGGCATCGTCGCGCAGAGGTCCATGTGGGCGTCGAAGTAGGAGTCCAGCGTGCCGACGTCCCGCCAGTAGCGCTCGGTGCCGGCCTTCTCCCCGGGGACGTCGTTGCTGTTGAAGTCGTACACCTGCGCCGCGCCCTGCCCGACCAGCAGCGGGACGATGTTGCCGCCCATGTCGTGCTTGCTGTCCTCGTCGGCGGAGTCGGTCCGCAGGGCGTCGAGCAGCGCCTCGGTGCTGAAGACGTAGTTGCCCATGGACGCGAAGGTCTCGTCGGGACGGCCGGGCAGCGCCGGTGGATCGGCGGGCTTCTCCAGGAACGCCTCGATCCGCTGTCCGTCGTCCGCGGTCTGGATGACGCCGAAGGCGGTGGCCTCCCGGCGGGGCACGGGGATGCCGGCAACCGTCACCCCGGCGCCCCCGTCGAGGTGCTGGCGCCACATCTGCCCCGGGTCCATGCGGTACACGTGATCGGCGCCGAAGACGACGACGAGGTCGGGGCGCTCGTCGTTGATGAGGTTCAGCGACTGGAGGATCGCGTCGGCCGAGCCGGTGTACCAGCGCGGGCCCAGGCGCTGCTGCGCCGGCACCGTGGTGACGTAGTTGCCGAGCAGGTTCGACAGCCGCCACGTCGTCGTGATGTGGCGGTCGAGGCTGTGGCTCTTGTACTGGGTGAGCACAGCGATCTTGAGGATGCCGGCGTTGACGAGGTTGGACAGGGCGAAGTCGATCAGCCGGTAGAGACCGCCGAACGGCACGGCGGGCTTGGCCCGGTCCTCGGTCAACGGCGCGAGCCGGGTGCCTGCCCCACCGGCCAGCACGATCCCGAGGATCCTCGGTTCTGCCATCCCGCACCTCCTGAGCCGCTCGCGAGGGCGGCGACGACCTGTCGTCCCGTGGTGGCTGGACGGGTGGCTCCGAGCCTCGGGCGAGGCCTGTGTGAGAGCCGGGTCACATCATGCTCGGAGGGGCTCCAGATCGGAACCGGAGCGGGGGACATCCGTGGGGTCACCGGAGCCGGCCGTTCCCAGGCTCTCCGGTCCGACCCCGGGACGGCGGGCCGGCAGCCGGAGGATGCGACTCCGCCGCCGGACCCCCCGACCCGCTTCCACTGGCATCGGGTGCGGGAAGGGAGCAGAGTCCACAGTGCTCTGGAGCACACCGCACCCAGGACCGGGGAGCGACCATGGCACTCGCGATCGGCGTCGACATCGGCGGCACCAAGGTCGCTGCCGGTCTGGTCGACGATCAGGGCGGCATCGTCGCCAGCGCCCGGCGCGACACGCCGTCGCACGACCCGGCCAGGATCGAGGAGATCATCGCCGACGTCGTGCGGGAGCTGCAGGCCTCCCACGAGGTCGAGGCCGTCGGCATCGGGGCGGCCGGGTTCGTCGACGCCGCCCGCTCCACGGTGATCTTCGCGCCCAACCTGGCCTGGCGCGACGAGCCGCTGCGCGTCAACGTCGAGAAGCGGTGCGGGCTGCCGGTCGTCGTGGAGAACGACGCCAACGCGGCGGCCTGGGCCGAGGCCCGGTTCGGCGCCGGGCGGGCGCAGCAGTACCTCGTCGTCCTCACGGTCGGGACCGGCCTCGGTGGCGGCCTGGTGACCGGCGGGGAGCTGTACCGGGGGCGGCAGGGCATCGCCGCGGAGTTCGGGCACGTGACGGTGGAGCCGGGCGGTCGGCGGTGCGGCTGCGGTGGCCGCGGCTGCTGGGAGCGCTACGCCAGCGGCCGGGCGCTCATCCTCGAGGCCCAGGAGCTCGCCACGGTCTCGCCGGCCATCGCCGGTCGGCTGCTGGAGCTGGCCGGTGGTCGGCCGGAGGCGATCACCGGGCTGCACGTCACGCGTGCCGCGCAGGACGGGGACGAGGCCGCGCTGGAGGCGTTCCGGGTGATCGGCACCTGGCTGGGCCAGGGAATGGCGGCCCTCACCGCGATCCTGGACCCGGAGGTGTTCGTCCTCGGCGGCGGGGTCTCCGCCGCCGGGGAACTGCTGCGGGAGCCGGCGGAGCGGTCGCTGCAGGAGCGGATCACGGCGCGCGCGTACCGGCAGGTGCCGGCTGTCCGGCTCGCCGAGTTCGGCCCCGAGGCCGGCATCGTCGGCGCCGCCGACCTCGCACGACGCCGGTGAGGCTGCACGGGGCAGAGGACTCGCGGGGACGTCAGACGGCACGACCAGGTGGCACACGGTGGAGCACGGGGGACGGCGGAGGGGGATCCGGTGAGCGAGCACGGTTCGTTTGACCAGCACGCGTCCATCTACGACGAGACGGACACCGGCAGCGGTCGCAGCGCGGTGCGGATCGCGTCCGTGGCCGCGCTGGGCGGCTTCCTGTTCGGCTACGACAGCGCGGTGATCAACGGCGCCGTCGCCGCCATCGCGGACCGGTTCGACGTCCCCTCCACCACGCTCGGCTTCGCCGTGGCCTCGGCGCTGCTGGGAGCCGCGGCCGGCGCGCTGACGGCCGGGAGGTTCGCCGACCGCTTCGGCCGGCTGTTCACCATGAAGGTCGCCGCCGTGCTGTTCCTCGTCAGCGCGCTGATCACCGGACTGGCGCCCAACCTGGTGATCCTGATCATCGGCCGGATCATCGGCGGCCTGGGCGTCGGCGTCGCGTCCGTCATCGCCCCCGCCTACATCGCGGAGGTCGCCCCGGCCCGGATCCGGGGGCGCCTGGGGTCGCTGCAGCAGCTCGCCATCGTCACCGGCATCTTCCTGTCCCTGCTGGTGGACTTCGCCTTCGCCAGCTCCGCGGGCGGATCGCGCAACGAGTTCTGGCTCGGTCTCGAGGCCTGGCGGTGGATGTTCCTCGCCATGGCCGTCCCCGCCGTGATCTACGGCGTGCTGACCCTGACCATCCCCGAGTCGCCGCGGTACCTCATCGCCACCCACCGGATCCCGGAGGCGCGGCGGATCCTCAGCACCCTGCTGGGCGAGCGCGGCCTCGACATCAAGATCAACCGGATCCGGGAGACGATGGAGCGGGAGACCCGGCCGTCCTGGGCCGACCTCCGCGCCCCGCGGACCGGGCTGCTGCCGATCGTCTGGGTCGGCCTGGGCCTGTCGGTCTTCCAGCAGTTCGTCGGGATCAACGTCATCTTCTACTACTCGAACATCCTGTGGGAGGCCGTCGGATTCAGCGAGAACGACTCGTTCATCATCACGGTCATCACCTCGGTGGTGAACATCGCGACCACGCTGATCGCCATCGCCAGCGTCGACCGCTTCGGCCGGCGGCCGCTGCTGCTGATCGGCTCGGTCGGGATGGCGGTCATGCTCGGCACGCTGGCCGTCGTCTTCGGCACCGCACCGCTGAACGCCGAAGGCGCCCCGGTGCTGTCGAACGTCACCGGTCCGATCGCGCTGATCGCGGCGAACCTGTTCGTGGTCGCCTTCGGCATGTCGTGGGGGCCGGTGGTGTGGGTGCTGTTGGGGGAGGCGTTCCCCAACCGGATCCGCGCCGCAGCCCTGGCGTTCGCCGCGGGCGGTCAGTGGGTGGCGAACTGGCTGATCACGGTGAGCTTCCCCTCGCTCTCGGACATCTCCCTCAGCCTGGCGTACGGCCTGTACACCGTCTTCGCGGTGCTCTCCTTCCTCTTCGTGCTGCGCTGGGTGCGGGAGACCAAGGGCGTGGAGCTGGAGGACATGCACGGCGACACCAGTGCGGTCGCCGGCGACGCTCGTCGCTCCGGCTGACGACGGTGTCCGCGGTCGTGCGACGGACGGCGTCCGGATCGGTAGTCCGGCGGCCTGTCCGGTTCGTAGACTCAGCTCCCCGGAGGTCGACACGCGGAGGTCGATCACATGCGCAGGTATCTCGTCGTCGCGAACCAGACCCTGGGCGGTCGGGAACTCCGGGAGGAGCTCCGCAAACGTGCGGTGGCGGGGGAGACGTCGTTCTACGTGCTCGTGCCCAACACCCGCGCGGCGCACTACCACGTGGTGCCGGCGGCCGGCGGACTCGTGCCCATGCCGACCATGGCCACGAGCTACGGCGGGCCCGGGACGGACGAGGAGGCGACCGAGGAGGCCCGGGAGCGACTGTCCCGGCTCCTCGCCGAACTGGCCGAGCTGGGTGTCGAGGCCGAGGGGCGCCTGGGCAGTCCCCATCCGCTGCAGGGCATCGAGGAGGCCCTCGGGGAGCGTGACGTCGACGAGGTCATCGTGGCGACGCTGCCCAAGCGGGTCTCGCGCTGGCTCGGGTCGGACGTCCCGCAGCAGGTCGAGCGCCGCTTCGGTCTGCCGGTCACCACGGTTGTCAGTCGAGCCTGACCGGCAAGGCCCAGGGCGGGCGGCACCGCCACCGGAGTGATCGAGAGGAAGACCGCCGTCAGCGCCTGGCGTGCAAGCACCACCTCCCTCCTCGCGGTTCGGAGAGTCGGAGGGGGGTCGGCCTCAGCGCGGTGACTGCGGCGGCGAACGCGTCTCGCACCAGTCTGTAGGCGGCATCACCAGGGCACGTCGTGAGAGACATGTCCCGATGTCCAGCAATGGTCGTGGTCGTCACCGTGGTACCGGCCGGCCGACGGTTGGACCCGCGGGACACGAAGGTGGTCGTGGCACCCGGCGCGGTCTCGATGGCACAGGTGTCCGCACGTGCTGCCAGCAGGGCCGTCATGGAGATCGGAGCTCCCGGAGTCGGAGCCTCGACCTGGTGGTCGCCGATGAAGCAGCACAACTGGGCAGACCCCTGGCTGCCACCGGTGGCATCGGCCATCACCGGACCGGTCAGCTGCCGGTGCGGCCCTCCCACACGGTGCCGAACCGATCGACGAAGAAGTCGTAGGCAACGATCGGATGCGGGAGGCGGGTGTGCCTTCGTGACCCTGGACGCACGGCTCTCCACGGAGGATCGCCGTCGTCTCGCGGCCGGCTGACCGGCCGGCCACGAACCCACGATCCACCGACTGGCGTCGCCGACCCGACCGTCACCTCAGGCGGGCGATGGTCTCCGCGGAGGCGGCGTCCAGGTCCCACAGCGGCTCGAAGGTGATGTTCACCGCCGAGGCGTAGGTCTGGTTGTGGTGCGCCTGGTAGCGGCCGAACGCCTCGGGGTCGTTGACCTCGATCAGCACGTAACCGCCCCAGGCCGTGCCATACGTCCGGTGGTGCTCCACCCCGCTGTCCACTCCGCCCCAGTTGCCCGAGCGGGCGAACGTCCTGTAGGCCTCCATCCAGGCTGCGTCGATCTCGGAGCGGGTTGCGCCGTCGCGGTAGGCGAAGCGCTGCAGGTACATCTGGCCCATTCGAGGTCCCTCCTCTGTGCGCGGCCGCTCGGCCCGGTCAGGACGGCGGCGCCTGATCGGAGTTCCAGATGTCGATCCCGTACTTCCACGAGCCGTCGGACTGCCGCCGGTGGACGACGACGTACTTGCCGGTGTCGACGACCTGGTTCCCGGCACGCAGCTCGTAGCGGCCCTCCTCGACGGCGAGGTCGCCCTGCTCCTCGACGGACACCGTCGACAGGCTGCCCCCGGTGAGCCCCTGGTCGAGCGCGCCCTGCCAGAACTGCTCGATCGCCGCCTGCCCGCTCGCCGGCTGGGATCCCGGCGCCAGCACCCGGCCGTCGTCCGCGTAGACCGAGGCCATCAGCCCGGCATCGCCCTTCTCCAGGCCCTGGACGAAGGTGGCGTTGAGCACGTCGATGTCGTTGCGCGCCATGGCTGCTCCCTCTGCCGTGAGAGATCCAGCGTCGAAGGGGTCAGCAGCCCCGACAAGGCCCGCCCGCGCCCGGACACGCCCAGCACGGCAGGAGCGGACTCCGCGCAGCAGCGGACTCACCGGTTCACGAGGACGGTCGGCGACACAACGGGTGGACGGCGACGGCGGGCATCGTCCCTCTCGGCACAGATCCGGTGTCCCACCCGCACCTCTCCAGCGCTCAGCCGGTCGCGCTGATCGCGGTCCTGCGTCCCCTGCTCGACAGCTGCAGGCGCGACGGAGCGCCTGGCCATCACCGCCCGGCTCCCGGTCCGTCGTCCCCGGCGACGGCGGCGAGCTCGCGGATGCGGGAGGCCACGTGGTCCCAGCTCCACAGCCGGACGGCTGCCCTGCGGGCCCCCGCGGAGAGCGCTCGCCAGGACTCGGCGTCCAGGTCCAGCAGCTCGCCCAGGCGGGTGCGCAGGTCGCCGACGTCCCCATTGGTGAAGGACGCCAGGTGCCGCAGGTGCGGCGGGTACTCGCTCTCCAGGCCGGCCGCGATCTCGGCCAGGCCGGAGTGCCGGGCGACCAGCGGGGGTGAGCCGCAGGACGCGGCCTCGGCGGCCACCATGCCGAACGCCTCCGGGAAGACCGACGGCACGACGCTGACGTCCGCCAGCGGCCACAGGTGGGCCAGGTGGCGGTGCTGCAGGGGGCCGGTGAACAGCACGTCCGGGCCGGCCGCGGCCGCCAGCTCGGCACGGGCCGGGCCGAAGCCGACCACCACCGCCCGGGCGTCCAGCCCGCGCAGGGCCTCCAGCAGCAGCGAGACCCCCTTCTCGGCGCTGAGGCTGCCGACGTACAGCACCGTCCTGCGGTTCCCGCCCAGGAACCCCGCCAGCCGCTCGGCGTTGCCCGCGTCGGGCAGCCGCTCGTCGTGCCCCCCGGCGGGATGGGCCGGATCCCGCCGGCTCTCCTCGACGAGCGCGGTCAGGGCGGCGGCCCGCTCGCGGGGGCGCAGCGCCTCGACGTCCACGCCCGGGGGGACGACGGCGACCCGCTCGGGGTCCACGCCCACGAGCTGGCCGAGGACACCGGACACGTGGTGGGACCCGGCCAGGACGACAGCCGCACCGGAGAGGGTCTCCCGGGCCCAGGCGCACAGCTCGGCGTTCCCCCGCATGGCGAACTCCAGCTCCGACCCGTGCGCCTTGACGACGTACGGCAGCCCGGACGCCGCTCCCACCGGAGCGCCGAGCAGCACGTGGTTGACCAGCAGGAGGTCCGCGGGGCCCTGCGCCCGGACGGCCGCCGCGTTCGCCGCCACGAACGCCTCCCGGTCGGCGCGGCTCAGCTCGGTCAACAGCTGGGGCTGCACGTCCTCGTACGGCCCCATGACGAAGACCGGGAGCGGCCCCGGCAGAACCGGCCGGACGACGGCGGCACCGCCGAGGTCGTACCGCTCGGGGTGCGGCTCCTGGCAGAGGACCACGACCTCGTGGCCCGTCCGGCTCCACGCCCGGGCCAGTTCCCGGGTGTAGACGTTCGAGCCGCTGCCCTCGAGGAGGTAGCCGTGCCAGATCAGGATGCGCATCGGGTCAGGGTGCGGGACCGACGCCGCCGCCGTCCGGTGTGTCGCCGCCGGGCGGGACGCGGCGGGTCACTCGAAGACGATGCAGACCTTGCCCGCGGCACCCCGGTCGGCGATGCGGTAGGCCTCGTCGGCCTGCTCGAGCGGGAACCGGTGGGTGACGATGCGCTCGGGGTGCAGGTCCCAGCGCACCAGGTGCTCGAGGAGCTCCTCCATGTGCCGCAGCGAGGTCACCCAGGAGCCGTGCAGCGTGATCTGCTTGTGGATGAGCAGCTCCGACACCGCGAAGGTGATCCGCCCGCCCTCGCCGACGAACGCGCACCGTCCCCAGGTGCGGGTGTTCTCCAGGGCGACCACGCGCGCGGCACCGCTGCCGGAGCAGTCGATGCTGGCCTCGCAGCCGCGGCCGTCGGTCAGCTCGCCGATGGCGGCCGTGGCCCGCTCGTCGGCCGGGACGGCGTGGTCGACCAGGCCCAGGTCCTCGGCCATCCGCAGCCGCTCGGGGGCCACGTCGGTGGCGATGATCGGCCCGGCGCCCAGCGCCCGGCCGAGCATGGCGGCGGCCAGGCCGACCGGCCCCAGCCCGGTGATGAGCAGCCGGTCCCGCCCGCAGAGCTCCAACCGCAGCAGCGCCTCGTAGGCGGTGCCGAAGCCGCACGAGACGAGCGCCCCGTCGACGTAGGTGAGCGGTTCGGGCAGCAGGATGCAGGTGGACTCCTCGGCCAGCAGGTACTGGGCGTGCCCGCCGTCGCGTTGCCAGCCGTGCGCCGCCCGCAGGGGCGAGGTGCAGCCGATCATGTAGCCGGCGCGGCACTCCTCGCAGACGCCGCAGCCGGCGATGTGGTAGACGACCACGCGGTCGCCGGGCTGCAGCCGCCGGGCGCCGGGGCCCACGGCGACGACCTGGCCGCACGGCTCGTGCCCGGCTATGACGCCCTGGTAGGCCTCCGGCCCGGTGCCCAGGTGCTCCCGGTAGATGGCGCGGATGTCGCTGCCGCAGATCGACGAGGCCTTCATCCTCAGCAGCACCTGCCCGTGCCCCGGCGTCGGCACGTCGACCTCGACGTGCTCGACGGTGCTGTCGCCCGGCAGGCGGACGCCGGTCATCACGGTCATCTGCTGTCCTCCGTCGTCTCCTCGCACGGACGAGTGTGGCTGCGGTGGACGGCGGCGTCGCCGCTACGCGGCGTCGAGCAGGATGCCGGCGAGGAAGTCGACCAGCGCCTCGTGCGCGTCCAGCGGGAGGACGTGCGCGACGTACTGGTCCGGCCGGACGACCACGACGCACCCCCGGTCCCGGTCCACGCCCCTGAGGTCGAAGACGTCGCCGCGCCCCGGGTCCGGGCAGAACGCCTTCTCGTAGTCGACGAGGCCGAGGCGCCCCTTCCGCGGCAGCAGGACCGGCGGCAGCGCGTCGACGGCCAGGTCCCGGTGCCCCTGCTGGAACACGGCGCGGACGTCGATCACCGAGTCCGGATCGGCGCCCTTGGGGGTGAACCGGGCGATCGGGGAGGCGTCCGAGGCCAGGAACTCGCACAGCGCCCGCGCGCGGGAGTCCGGGCTCGTCGGGTCCGCCCGGTCGGCGAACACGTAGAGCCGCCAGGCGCCGTCGGCCCGGGCGACGTGGCCGAGGTGCAGCGGCTTGGCGTCGGCCAGCCGGACCACCGGGGCGGAGTGGAAGCGCATCCCGACCGGGAAGCCCGCCGCGAGGTCCTGGGAGGTGCTCTCCGCGGTGATCATCGACGGGGCGTACCGGGTGGCGACCCCGGCGGTGAACCGGCCCTGGGCGACGAAGTACCGGTGGAACTCCTCCGGGTCCACCCCCTCGCCCTCGACGTCCCCGGACTCCTTGGGGCGCGCGCTGAACATCCGGGCGAACTCGCGGTCGAAGTCGATCAGCTCCTGGGCGATCGCCTGCCGTTCCGCGGAATAGGTGTGCAGGAGCTCCGGGCGGGCCGTCCCCCGGAGGACGGCGCCGAGCTTCCAGCCGAGGTTCCAGGTGTCGGCCATGGACACGTTCATGCCCTGGCCGGCCTTGGCGCTGTGGGTGTGGCAGGCGTCCCCGGCGATGAACACCCGGGGGAGCCGGTCGGGCACCTCGTCGGCCGGCACGTCGTCGAACTTGTCGCACAGCCGCTGGCCGATCTCGTACACCGACCACCACCCGACGTCCCGCACGTCGAGCGTGTAGGGGTGCAGGATCCGGTTCGCGACCGCGGTCAGCTCCTCAGGGGTGACGGTCCGGCGGTCGAGCACCTCGCCGTCGCCGACCTGGTCCAGCTCGATGTAGAAGCGGACCATGTAGCCGCCCTCGCGCGGGATGACCAGGATGTTCCCCTGGTCCGCGGAGTGGATCGTGCACTTGAGCCGGATGTCGGGGAAGTCGGTGACCGCGAAGGCGTCCATGACGCCCCAGGACTGGTTCATCGGGTCGCCGACCAGCTCGCGGCCGATCGCGGACCGGGTGCGGCTGCGCGCACCCTCGCAGCCGACGACGTACCGGGCCCGGATGGTCGAGGTCTGCCCGGTCTCCTGGCCGCCCGACACGTGCTGCACGGTCACCGTGACCGGGTACTCCGCGGAGCCGTCGGCGTCGATGCGGACGTCGCCGGCCTGCAGTCCGTAGTACGGGGTCGACCGGCTGGCCGACCGCTCCATGTGCTCCAGCAGGTAGGTGAGCATGCGGGCCTGGTTGACGATGACGTGCGGCATCTCCGACAGGCCCTCCTCGACGTCCTGGACCCGGCCGGTGCGCCGGATCCGGCTCCGGTCGTCCGGGTCCGGCTGCCAGAAGGCGACCTCGTTGACCCAGTAGCCCTCGTCGACCAGACGACCGGCCAGCCCGAACGCCTCGAACACCTCCACCGTGCGGCAGGCGACCCCGTCGGCCTGGCCGACCTCGAGCGGGCCCTCCCTGCGGTCGATGACGGCGGTCCGGATCTCCGGGAACGCGGCCATCTGGGCGGCCAGGACGAGCCCGGCCGGACCGCACCCGATGATCAGGACGTCGACCTCCTCCGGGAGGCCGTCCGGCCGGTCGGCGACCGACGGGTGCGGCCGCTCGACCAGCGGGTCGCCGGGGGTGTAGCCGTCCAGATAGAACTGCATCGTCTCGGCCCTTCTCGTTCCTCGGCGTGTGGCTCCCGCGCCGACCCCGTGGGCCGCAGGTCGACGGTCCCCGCGGTACCCCAGCCTGGAACAGCCTTCTCTGCTGTGGAGAACCGGCCGCCCTACGCGATCGCCTCGGTCGACTCCGCCCGCGGCCTCCTCGTCGCGGTGCCGGGCCCTCGAACCGGCGCTCCCGCCCTCGGTAGACGGGTGACTGCACGGTGATGTGCCGGTGACGCCGTCACCCCTAGCGTCGAGACATCGGTGGTGCCGGCCGGTACACCGGCTCCGGACCCCACCGCGCACAGACCGTGTGGCCGGCCCTCGCCGTATGAGCCGCACAGACCCGAGGAGTGGCCATGACCCAGGTGCTCGGTGGGGAGCTGCAGGAGCTCCGCCACGTCTTCGCCGGCCGCCTCATCACCCCGGCGGACCCGGACTACGACGACGCCCGACGGGTCTGGAACGCCTGCTTCGACCGTCGACCGGCCCTGATCGCCCGCTGTGCCGACGCGGCGGACGTGAGCGCGGCCATCGGCTTCGCCCGCCGCCACGGGCTGGAGGTCTCCGTGCGGGGTGGGGCGCACAGCGCCGCCGGGGTCGCGGTGGTCGACGACGCCGTGATGATCGACCTGAGCCTCCTGCGGCAGGTCGACGTGGACCCGCTCCGCCGCCGAGCGCGGGCCGGCGGCGGAGCGCTCAACGCCGACCTCGACGCGGCCGCCCAGGCACACGGACTGGCCACGCCCGCCGGCATGGTCGGCCACACCGGGATCGGCGGCCTGACCCTCGGCGGCGGGATGGGGCACCTTACCCGACGGCACGGGCTGGCCATCGACAACCTGGTCGGAGCCGAGGTCGTGCTGGCGGACGGGCGGGTGGTGCACGCCTCGGCGCAGGAGCACCCGGACCTCTTCTGGGCGATCCGCGGCGGCGGCGGCAACTTCGGGGTGGTCACCGCCTTCGAGTTCCGGCTGCACCCGGTCGGGCCGATCGTGCAGTTCGGCTTCCTCTTCTGGGGACTGGACCAGGGGCCGGCCGCGCTGCGCGTGGCCCGGGACGTCATCGACGACCTGCCGCGCGACGTCAACGTCATGGTCGTCGGCCTGAACGCGCCGCCGGCACCGTTCGTGCCGGAGCGACACCACCTCCAGCCGGGCTACGCCCTCATCGTCACGGGGTTCGGGTCCGCCGACGAGCACGCCGCGGTGGTCGACCGGATCCGCGAGCAGGTGCCCCCACTGTTCGACCTGGTCACGCCGATGCCGTACGTCCAGGTCCAGCAGTTCACCGACGAGGCCGCCGCCTGGGGCTCCCTGGTCTACGACAAGGGCACCCAGGTCGCCGAGCTCACCGACGACGTCATCGACCTCATCACCGAGCACTGGCCCCGCAAGACCTCGCCGTCGTCCGTGGTGTTCCTCTACCGCCTGGACGCCGCCTATTCCGAGGTCGGCGAGAACGAGACCGCCTTCGGCGGGGGGCGCTCGCCGCGGTTCAGCGTGTTCATCCTGGCGTTCGCCGAGACCCCGGAGGTGCTGGCCGCCGACCGTGCCTGGGTCCGCTCGTTCTGGGGCGCGCTGCAGGACCACGCGCTGAGCAGCGGCAGCTACGTCAACGACAGCTCGGAGTTCCCCGACCGGTGGGTGCGAGCCAGCTACGGGTCCAAGTACCCGCGTCTGGCGCGGATCAAGGCGGTCTACGACCCGCACAACGTCTTCCGGCACAACGCCAACATCGTGCCCTCGGCCGGATGACGTCACCCCGCGGCGCGGCGGTGCCGACGGTGTGTCGGTCGTGCTCGGTGCCGCAGCGGACGCCTACCCGGTCCCGTCCCCGGGACGGCTGACGGCCTTCACCATCGACCTGGTCAGGACGCCGGCCACGGTGGCCGCGGCAGCCGCGATGACGGAGCGGAGCAGACGGTGCCTCTGGCTCATGGCGGCCTCCTGGCGCAGCGGTGTCCCGCACCCCTACCCGGTGGCCCGACCGCCCGATCGCACGCCGCGGTTGGCAGCGGCGGCTCCGCGAAGCAGTCACCCGGCTCGCCGGCCGGCGCGACCCAGGAGCACGGCCGCTGTGTGGGGGGCCGGCTCCGTCAGCCGGCTCGGGGCGGGGCGTCCGCGCTCCTGCTCACCCGAGGTCCTTCACCGCGACGACCGGGCACGGCGCGTCGAGGACGATCCGCTGCGCGATGCTCCCCACGAGGAGCTTCATGGTGGGGGAGCGGCGCCGGACCGGGACGACGACGAGGTCGGCG
>DASQXT010000542.1:0-7794 GCA_035639575.1 Geodermatophilus sp. | reverse complement strand
CTGGACCTTCGAGCACACCGAGGCCCGCCTCGAGGAGGTCGTGCGCGGGATCCACACCCGCTGCCACGAGACGGCCGAGGAGTACGGCTCCCCGGGCGACCTGGTGCTGGGGGCCAACGTGGCGGGGTTCCTGCAGGTCGCGGAGGCGGTGCACGCCCTCGGGCTGGTCTGATCCCCCCACGCCGGGTGGGGTCCCGCTTTGTGACCGCGGGGGACCGGTGGCAGGGTCGTACGAGGAGTCGTCAGAGAGGGAGGCCGGGATGGCATCGGAGGACGACACGCGTGAGGTGGCAGGGGCGGCCGGGCCGCTGGACCTGCTGCTGACGCAGGCCGCCCAGGGGACGCTGCGGCGGCTGTCCCCGGGGAAGCCGGGGCTGAAGCTGCTGGGCGGGCTGGCCCGCCGTCCGGACCGGGTGGCCGCACGGGCCCGGTCGCTGGCCGGCCAGCTGGCGCAGATCGCCGTGGGCACCAGCGACGTGGCGCCGTCCAAGCGGGACCGGCGCTTCGCCGACCCCGCGTGGACGGAGAACCCGCTGCTGCGGCGGCTGGTCCAGGCCTACCTCGCCACGGGCGAGACCGCACTGGGCCTGCTGCACGACGTGCCGCTGGAGTGGGCGGACGCCGAGCGGGTGCGCTTCGCCGGCACCAACCTGGTCGACGCGCTCGCGCCCAGCAACAACCCGCTGATCAGCCCGGTGGCGTGGAAGGCGCTCATCGACACCGCCGGCGCCAACCTCGTGCGGGGGCCGCGGAACCTGGTGCGCGACCTGGCCACCCCGCCCCGGGTGCCGACGATGGTCGACCCGGACGCCTACGAGGTGGGCCGGGACCTCGCCGTCACCCCCGGTGCGGTGGTGCTGCGCACGCCGGTCTTCGAGCTGATCCAGTACCGGCCGACGACCGAGACGGTCCGGACGGTGCCGCTGCTGGTCGTGCCGCCGACGATCAACAAGTTCTACGTGCTGGACCTCGCGCCCGGGCGCAGCCTGGTCGAGCACCTCGTCGGCCAGGGCCAGCAGGTCTTCATGGTGTCCTGGCGCAACCCCGACGCCCGGCACCGCGACTGGGGCTTCGACACCTACGCCACGGCCATCCTCGACGCGCTCGACGCGGTCGAGGAGATCACCGGCCAGGACGCCACCCACCTGATGGGCACGTGCTCGGGCGGCATCCTGGCCAGCATGACCGCCGCCGTCCTGGCCGCCAAGGGACGGCAGGACCGGCTGGCCAGCCTCAGCCTGCTGGTCACCGTGCTGGACCAGACGCGCGCCGGCCTGCTGAGCGCGACGATGGACGAGGACACCGCCCGACAGGCCGTCGAGTCGTCCCGCCGCGCCGGCTACCTCGACGGCCGCAGGCTCGCCGAGGTGTTCGCCTGGCTGCGGCCCAACGACCTGATCTGGAACTACTGGGTCAACAACTACCTGCAGGGCAAGCGGCCGCCCAAGTTCGACATCCTGTCCTGGAACTCCGACACCACCCGGATGACCGCCCAGCTGCACGCCGACTTCGTCGACATGACCCTGGGCAACAAGCTGACCCACCCCGGCAGCGTGACGCTGCTCGGCACCGAGGTGGACCTCAGCCAGGTCACCGTCGACTCCTACGTGCTGGCCGGGTCAGCCGACCACATCTGCCCGTGGCAGTCGTGCTACCGCAGCAGCCAGCTGCTCGGCGGCAAGATGCGCTTCGTGCTCTCCACCAACGGGCACATCGCGGCGCTGGTCAACCCGCCGGGCAACCCCAAGTCCAGCTACCGGGTCACCGACGACAACTCGGCGGCCGTCGAGGAGTGGAGCGACACCGCCCGCACCGAGAAGGGCTCCTGGTGGCCGGACTACTCCGCGTGGCTGGGGGAACGGTCCGGGCCGGACCGGGACGCACCCGAGCAGCTGGGCAGCGCCCGGTTCCGCGTCCGCGAGGACGCGCCGGGCAGCTACGTCCGGGACACGTGATCGGCGAGCACCCGACGGGAGAGGACGACGTGGAACTGGCAGAGGACATCGGCAAGGCGCTGGCCACCGACTACTTCATGCTGCGCGAGGAGTTCACGCCCGAGCAGCGGGACACCCTGCTGCGCACCCGGGCCTTCGTCGAGGACGAGGTGCTCCCGGTGATCAACGGCTACTGGGAGCGCGCGGAGTTCCCCCAGGAGCTGGTGGAGAAGCTGGGCGCGGCGGGCCTGGTCGGCGACGGCATCGAGGGCTACGGCTGCCCGCCGATGGACCACCTCTCCGCCGGCCTGATCCACATGGAGTTCAACCGCGGCGACGGCAGCCTGGGCACCTTCCTCGGCGTCCAGGCGGGGCTGGCGATGAAGTCGATCGCCATGCTCGGCTCCGAGGAGCAGAAGCAGCGCTGGCTGCCGCCGATGGCCCGGTGCGAGGCGCTCGGCGCGTTCGCGCTCACCGAGCCCGACCACGGGTCGGACTCGATCGCCCTGGAGACGTCGGCCCGCAGGGACGGCGACTCCTACGTCCTCAACGGGTCGAAGAAGTGGATCGGCAACGGCACCGTCGCCGACGTCGTCGTGGTGTGGGCCCGCGACACCGACGACCGTCAGGTGAAGGGCTTCCTCGTCGAGAAGGGGACGCCGGGCTACCGGGCGCGCCGGATCGAGGGCAAGGGCTCGCTGCGCGCCGTGTGGCAGGCCGAGATCGAGCTCGAGGACCTGCGCGTGCCGGCGGAGAACCACCTGCCCGGGTCGCGCAGCTTCAAGGACACCGGCGCGGTGCTGGCCACCACCCGCGGCTCCTGCGCCTGGATGGCCCTGGGCCACGCCGTCGCCGGGTACGAGGCGGCGCTGACCTACGCCGGGCGGCGCAAGCAGTTCGGCAAACCGCTGGTGGAGTTCCAGCTGATCCAGGAGCGGCTGGTCGGGATGCTGGCCAAGGTCACCGCGATGCAGCTGTACTGCCGGCGGCTGGCCGACCTGGGCATGGCCGGCCGGGTCGAGCCGACGCTGGCCGGGCTCGCCAAGGCGCACAACACCAGCACCGCCCGCGCGGTGCTCGCCGAGGCCCGCGACCTGCTCGGCGGCAACGGGATCCTGCTGGACTTCCACGTCATCCGGCACATGGCCGACATCGAGTCGATCCACACCTTCGAGGGCACCGAGACGATCCAGACCCTCATCGTCGGCCGGGACATCACCGGCGCCTCGGCGTTCGCGTGACGTCGGCGGAGGTCCGCACCATCCAGGTGGGGGAGGTGCGGCTGCGGACGTCGGTCCGCGGCTCGGGGCGGCCGCTGCTGCTCATCACCGGCCTGGGCGCCAGCCTGGAGCTGGCGGAGGCGTTCGAGCAGGAACTCGCCGCCCGCGGCCGGCAGGTGATCAGCTTCGACGCGCCCGGCATCGGCGGCTCGACGCCGTACCGCAGCCCCCGACGGATGCCCGGCCTGGTGCGGACGGTGGTCGGGCTGCTCGACGCCCTCGGGCTGGACGAGGTCGACGTCTTCGGCGTCTCCCTCGGCGGCGTCGTGGCCCAGCAGCTGGCCCACCAGGCACCCCACCGGGTGCGGGGCCTGGTGCTCGCGGCCACCGCCCCCGGGGTGGGCGGCATGCCGGGGGCGCCGTCGGCCCTGCTGGGGCTGGCGACGCCGCGCCGGTACCGCGACGTCGAGCACTACCTGCAGATCGCCGGGCGCATCTACGGCGGCATGGCGCGCACCGACCCGCACCGGCTGCTGCGCACGGTCCTCGGCCGGGTGCGGCCCCCGTCGGTGATCGGGTACGTCGGCCAGCTGTACGCGATCGCCGGGTGGACCAGCATGCCCTGGCTGCACACCCTGCGGCAGCCGACCCTGGTGCTGGCGGGGGACGACGACCCGATCATCCCGCTGGTCAACGGGCGGATCCTCGCCTGGCGCATCCCGGGTGCGAAGCTGCACGTCGTCCGCGGCGGGGGACACCTGTTCATCCTCGAGCGCCCGGCGGAGATGGCCGGGCTGGTCACCTCCTTCCTCGAGGGACAGCCCGTCGCGACGGTCAGGTCCGGCTCGACCAGGTGGACAGACCACCCGAGCGGCGGAAGCCCAGTGCCTCGTTGACCGCGACCATCGGCCGGTTGGACTCCGCGTTGTAGGTGCTGATCCGGCGCACCTGCGGCAACGTCGCGGCCACCTCCCGCAGCACCGCGACCTTGACGCGGGCGCCGAGGCGGTGCCCGCGGTGCTCGCGCAGCACCAGCGTGGCGCCCTGGTGGGCGTGCTCGGGCTGCTCCAGCGGCACGTGCAGCTCGGTGTAGGCGACCAGCCGGCCGTCGCGGACCGCGCCGCCGGTGAGCACCGTGCGGCCGCGGGCGACGTGCGCCGCCTCGGCCTCGCGGATCCGGGCGACGTCCCAGTGCTCCTCCTCGACCGGCACGTCCCCGCTCGGCGCGTCGGTCGACATCCGGCGGCCGAGCAGGGCGCGGTCCTCGACCAGGGCGTCGGGGGTCCGGTCCCGCCAGGTGAGCACCGCGTAGTCCGCGCCGGCGGCGCGCGCCTCCCGCTCGAGCGCCGCGAGCCGGTCCTCGTCCGCCGGGAGCACCAGGTCGCGGCGGCTCTCCTGCAGGTCGCACGTCCACCCGTGGTGCCGGGCGAACGCACGCCCGGCGGGATCCGGCACCGGCTCGTCGACCTCCGCGACCAGCGCCGTCCGCCCGGCCGCCGCGGCGATCCGGCCGGCCTCCTCCAGCAGCGCGCTGCCGACGCCCCGGCGGCGGGCGTCCGGGTGCACCGCCAGGTCGACGTACGCGACGGTCGTGTTGTCGCGCACCGGGAGGAGCAGCCGCAGCGCGCCGACGACGGCGTCGCCGGCGACCGCGGCCCGGTGGGTGCCCTCCATCGAGCCGCCCGGCTCGACCAGCCTGCGCCCGAGGGCCACGTGCTCGCGCGCCGGCCGCGCCGGCTCGTCCGGGCGGTCGGCGCGCTCGCTCGCCGCCCACACCTCGCACCAGGCGGCGAAGCGCGCGTCGTCGGGGTCGGTCTGCAGGATCCGCACCTCCCCGTTGTATCGAGGGGCGCAACGGGGTTTCCCGGTCAGGGGAGCAGGGCGAGCTTCCCGACGACCTCCCGCCGCGCCAGCCGCGTCAGGGCCTGCGCGGCCTCGTCGAGCGGGAGGGAGGTGGGCGCCGGCGGGCGGAGCTCGCCGCCCGCGATGCGACCGAGGACGTCGGACGCGAGCGCGGTCGCGGCCTCGGGGTCGGTCCGCGCCCAGTCGCCCCAATCGACCCCGACGACGGTGCGGTTGCGCAGCAGGACCACGTTGGCCGGTAGCCGGGGGATCTCCCCGCCGGCGAACCCGACCACGCAGAACCGGCCGTAGCCGGTGAGCGAGCGCAGCGCCGTCTCGGCCAGCGGGCCGCCGACCGGGTCGATGACGACGTCCGCCCCGCCCCCGGTCACCTCCCGCACGCGGTCCTTCAGGTCGGTGTAGTCGAGGACGACGTCGGCGCCGGCCGCCGTCGCGGCGGCCCGCTTGGCCTCGCTGGAGGCGGCCCCGATGACCCGGGCGCCGGCCGCGCGGGCGACGTCGACCGCCGCCAGGCCGATGGCCCCGCCCGCGCCCAGCACGAGGACCCACTCACCGGGCTCGACCCGCACGCGGCGGGAGAGGGCGAACGTCAGGGTGCTGTAGTTCTCGATCGCGGTGGCCGCGAGCTCCGGCGCCAGGCCCGGCGGCAGGGGGCTCAGCGACTCGGCGGGGACCACCAGGTCCGTGGCGTAACCGCCGCCGGCCATCGACAGCACCGCCACCCGCCGGCCGACCGCCGCCGCCCCGACGCCCTCACCGACGGCGCGCACCCGGCCGGCGACCGCGGACCCCGGCGTCCAGGGCAGCGGTGGCCGCACCTGGTAGCGGCCCTCGACCATCAGCCCGTCCACGAAGCTGACCGCGGCCGCCTCGACGGTCACCACCACCTCGCCGGGCCCCGGTGTGGGGTCGGGCTCCTCCACGAGGGTCAGTCCGTCGACCGGGCCGAACTCCCGACACACGATGCGCCGCACGTGTCCTCCTCGGTGGCCGCGCCGACGGCTGTCGGACCGCAGCAGACCACAGATCAGGGCGCCAGGAAGGTGCCCCATCCGTCGGGAGGTGGTTGACCCGGCGAGAGTGTCCGCAGCCGGGCGAGCGTGGTCGGGTCCTGGGCTTCCAGCCACGCGACGAGTTGGCGGAAGGACACCAGGCGCGCGTCGGGCTTTTCGGCCATCTGGCGCAGGGCATCCTCGACGGCGTCCATGTAGATGCCGCCGTTCCACTGCTCGAAGTGGTTGCCGATGAACAGCGGCGCCCGGTTGGTGGTGTAGGCGCGTTCGAAGCCCGCGAGGTAGGCGTCGCGAGCCTGGGCCCGCCAGGTCGGGTACATGCCCGGGTCGCCGTTCGTGTCCCCGTTGTTCTGCTTGTACATGATGTTGTAGTCCATCGACAGGGCGTTGCGGGCCTTACCGGCGGGGGCGTCGGGGAACGGCACAGCCTGCAGGGGGAAGTCCCACAGGCCCATCTTCTGGTCGGGCCAGATCTGCACTCCACCGGGTGAGCTGGCGTCGTACTTCCAGCCCAGCGCGGCGGCGGTGGGCAACAGCCCCTCCTGGCCCTGCAGGCAGGGGGTGCGGCCGCCGATGAGCTCGCGCTCGTAGTCGAAGGGGAGCGGCGCTACGTCGGGTCGGCCGGTCAGCCCGGTGGTGGTCTTCCAGGTCTGCACGAACCGCTTGGCCTGGGCGATCTCGTCGGCCCAGTCGTCCGGCGTCCACAGCGCGACCCCGTTGTCCCCGCAGAAGTGCCCGTTGAAGTGGGTGCCGATCTCGTGACCGTCCAGCCAGGCGGCGCGGACCTCGCTCATGGTGGCGACGACCTCGGCGGTGGACAGGAACTCGATGTCCGAGGCGCCCACCTCATGCCGTGGCGGGGCGTACTGCATCCGTTGGTCGGACGGCAGGGCGTAGATGCCGCTGAGGAAGAAGGTCATCGCCGCGCCGTACTCGGCCGCCAGCGAGCGGAACCGCGGGAACAGTCCGGTCTCCAGGTTGGCGGCTCCGTCCCAGGAGAAGACGACGAACTGCGGTGGCGTCTGTCCTGGCTCCAGCCGCTCGGGCACGGGCTGGTTCGGCTGGGGACCTGTGTCGGCGGTCGACCCGTCGCCGATGAGCCGCTCGGGTCTGTCACTGCTCTCAGCAGCGGGTTCGTACCCGGTCAAGCCACGACCCAGCCCGATGCCCAGCACTGCTACCGACGCATACTCCAGGAACTCCCGCCGAGACAGTCCGCTCATGTGGCCGAGCCCTCCCGCTTGCATCGTGTGCGGATGTCGAGTCCGACCGGGCTCGAACGGCATCCGCAGGTCAGCCGCGACCGCCACCACCAGCGCGGCCGGCTGCTCGTGGACGAAGGGGTTGCGGGCCCACCGTCCACGCGCTCAGGGCCAGCCGATGGTGACGCGCCGAGCACCTGGACGACTGTCCGCGAACCCCGCCACGAGGCGTCCTCATTGAAGGGCTGTCCATGGACGCGTGTCGGCCGCGTCGTCCCGGAACGCGTCGGGGAACTCGCTCAGCGTGGCCGGCCGGCGGGACACGGTCGTGATCACGCCGAGGTGGACCACGGCCTCGGCGTGCTCGGGCCGGGTCTCGTGGTCGCGCACGCGGGCCAGGGTCAGGCGGGCGCGATCGTCGTCACCGTCCCCCGGGAGCCGCGGTACCCGAGCGCCCCACCCTCGACGTAGAGGACGCCGCCGCCCCTGGGATCGACCGACGGGGCGGCGACGGCGTCCGCGATGTCCACGAGCAGGCTCGGGACGGTCTTCCGTGCGCCGG
>DASQXT010000541.1:0-4851 GCA_035639575.1 Geodermatophilus sp. | reverse complement strand
CCCCGCCGGTCGCCACCGGGGCCGTCGCGGTGGGGTGCATGGCACCGCTCGCCTGGTTCGCCCTCACCGAGGGTGGTGCGGCCTTCCCGTATGCCTGGGTCCTGCGCATCGGTGGCGGCTTCCTGGCCGGCGCCTTCACCTGCCTCACGGTCCGGCGAGTGGCCCGTACCGAGCGCAGCGACCGGGCCGCGGCGTGGGTCGCGGCTCTCGCGGCGGCGGAGGTGCTGCTCTGCGTGTGGTGGAGCGCGACCCGGGGTGCGGGCGGGTACGCCGGCGTCGCGGGTGTGGCCTTCCCCTTCCTCGTGGGTGGGCTGGCGCTGTCCACGCGTGGGCTCAGCCGCGCGCTGGGGACGCCGAGCATGGTGCTGGGCGGTCGGCTCTCCTTCGCCCTGTACCTGGTGCACGTCCCGGTCTTCGAGGTGTTCTGGACCCTCATGGGCTGGTACCCGCGGCTGGCGCCGGGGAGCACCCTCGCCGGCCTGCTGACGCCGCACGTCCTCCTGCTGACCGTGCCCCTCGCCTACGTCCTGTACCGCTTCGTCGAGGAGCCGGCGCGCCGCCGGCTCCGGGACCTGGCCGGACCCCGCGGCCGGGTGTCCCTGCCGGCGCGGCACGAGACCGCCGACGAGACGCTGCGCGCCCTCCCGGCCATCGGCGCCCCGCGACGCCCCCGGACGCCCGAGGTGCCCCCGGCCCCGCGTCCCGGGCGTCGGGGCGACGCCGTGGGACCCGTGGTGCCCGTGGGACGGACACGCCCCGGGGTCCCGTCGGGGACCGTCTGACGGCGTCCGGCACGGGTCATCCTGTCCGCGTGCCCTACCCGGACAAGCTGCTCGCCGAGGACGAAGAGGTCGTCCGGCACCTGCACCCGCACTGGCTGACCCTCGTCCGTCCGGTGCTCGTCCTGCTGCTCGTGGTGGGCGGCACCTCGTTCGGCGCGGCGCTGGTGCCCGCCGGGGCCTGGCAGGGCACGGTGCGGTCGGTGCTCGCCGGGCTCGCGCTGGTGGTCCTCGTCGTCGCCGTCGTCCGGCCGGTGCTGCGCTGGCGCACCACCCACCACGTCGTCACGACCCACCGGGTGCTGCTGCGCGAGGGCGTCCTCGCCCGCCGGGGCCGCGACATCGCGCTGTCCCGGATCGCCGACGTCTCCTACGGGCAGACGCTGGGCCAGCGGCTGGTCCGCTCGGGGACGCTCACGATCGAGACCGTGGGGGAGGGCGGCACCACCGTGCTCGAGCGGGTGCCCGACTGCGAAGGCGTCCAGCAGCTGCTGTTCGCCCTGCTGGAGGAGGACGCCGACCGGCGCGGCGGGACCGGTGTGCCGCTGCCGCGCGACGGGGAGGACGACGACGGCTGGACCCCCGCCGGCTGGACCGCCGGGCACCGCACCACCCGCTTCTGAGCCGGGTGTGACGGGCCCGTCACGGCGTGGCGGGGCGGTTCTGTCAGCACCCCGACCTACCTTCTGCGCCCATGCGGCTGCTGCACACCTCCGACTGGCACATCGGCCGCTCCCTGCACGGTGCCGACCTGCTGCGCGAGCAGGAGGAGGTGCTCTCCGGGCTGGCCGACGTCGTGGGCGCCGAGGCGGTCGACGTCGTGGTCGTCGCCGGTGACGTGTACGACCGCGCGGTGCCCTCGGCGGACGCGACCGGCGTGCTCGACCGGGTACTGATGCGGCTCCGCAGTTCGGGGGCCGTCGTGGTCCTCACGCCGGGCAACCACGACTCGGCGCGGCGGCTGTCCTTCGGGGCCGGTCTGATGGCGCGGTCCGGCGTGCACGTGCGCGCCAGCACCGCCGGGCTCGACGAGCCGGTGCTGCTGCGCGACGAGCACGGTGAGGTGGCCGTCTACGGGCTGCCCTACCTGGAGCCGGAGATCGCCCGGCACGAGCTCGGCCTGGGAAGGCGGACAGACGGCGCGGCCCGGTCCCACGAGGCGGTGCTGACCGAGGCGATGGAGCGGGTGCGCCGCGACCTGTTCCTGCGCCCCGGCGCGCGGTCGGTCGTGCTGGCGCACGCCTTCGTCGGCGGCGGGGTGCCCAGCGACAGCGAGCGCGACATCTGCGTCGGTGGCGTCGACCTGGTGCCCGCGCCGGTGTTCGACGGGGTCGACTACGTCGCCCTCGGGCACCTGCACCGGCCGCAGACGATCACCGAGCGGCTGCGCTACAGCGGGTCGCCGCTGGCGTACTCCTTCGGCGAGGCCGGGCAGGAGAAGCAGGTGTGGCTGGTCGACCTGGACGCCACCGGGCTGGCCGGCGTGCGCGCGCTGACGCTGCCCACCCCGCGTCCGCTGACCGTGCTCACCGGCACCCTCGACGAGCTGCTCGCCGACCCGGCCCACGCGTGTGTCGAGGAACACTTCGTCTCCGCCCGGCTGACCGACGACGTCCGCCCCGCGGACCCGATGCGGCAGCTGCAGACCCGCTTCCCGCACTGCGTGCACCTGGAGTGGACCGGCGGCACCGCCGGGGGGGACGGGCGCAGCTACCAGGAGCGGCTGCGCGGCCGCGGCGACCTGGAGGTCGCCGGGGAGTTCGTCACCCACGTCCGCAACGGCGTCGGGATGAGCGACGCCGAGCGCGACCTGCTGGTCCGGGCCCTGGGCGCGGCGGCCCGCGAGGAGCTCGCCCGGTGAGGCTGCACTCCCTGTCGATCACCGCGTTCGGGCCCTTCGCCGGCACCGAGACCGTCGACGTCGACGCCGTCGCCCGCGACGGCCTCTTCCTGCTGTGGGGCCCCACCGGCGCGGGCAAGACCACGCTGCTCGACGCCGTCGTCTACGCCCTCTACGGCACCGTCCCGGGAGCGCGCGGCGAGGAGAAGCGGCTACGCAGCGACCACGCCGACGCCGCCACCCGCACCGAGGTCTGCTGCGAGCTCACCCTCGCCGGCGAGCGGCTGCTGGTCGTCCGCCGGCCCGAGCAGACCCGGCCGAAGATGCGCGGCACCGGGGAGACGACCGAGCAGGCCAGGCTCACCGTGCAGCGCTGGGACGGCGCCACGTGGCAGCCGGTGAGCACCCGCATCGACGAGGGCTCGGAGTACCTGCGGGTGCGGCTGGGTCTGTCCGCCGAGCAGTTCTGCCAGGTGGTGCTGCTGCCGCAGGGCGACTTCGCCCGCTTCCTGCGTGCCGAGCCGGAGGACCGCGCCAGGCTGCTGCGCACCCTCTTCGACGTGGGCCGCTTCGCCCGCGCCGAGGACTGGCTGGCCGGCGAGCGTCGCGCCGCCGAGGAGACGTTGCGCACCGACCGGGAGCGGCTCGGACGGCTGCTCGACCGGGTCGCCCACGCCGCCGACGTGGCGGTGCCCGAGGAGCTGGCCCCCGAGCTGGTGGGCGCCCGGCCCGGCGCGTCGGTGAACACCTGGGTCGCCGCCGTGCGCGCCCGGGCTGCCGGCGACCTCACCGCCGCCACCGCGGCGGCCGAGGCGGCCGCGTCCGACAGCACCCGCCTGGACGCCGAGCTGGCCGACGCCCGGACCCTGGCCGACCGGTACGCCCGGCGCGACCGCGCCCGTGGGGACCTGGTCCGGCTCGCCGCCGAGGAGGAGCGGCTCGGCCCGCTGCGGGCCCGGGCCGACGCCGGACGCCGGGCCGAGGTGCTGCGCGACGTCCTGGGGACCGCCGACCGCACCGCGCTCGCCGCCGAGGCCGCGGTGGCCGCCCTGGAGTCGGCGCGCGCCGCGTGGGCCGAGGTGGCCGACGGGCGCGACGCCGACACGCTGCTGGCCCGCGAGCTGCGGGACGAGGCCGCGGCGGCCCGCGCCCTGGTACCCGAGGCCGGCCGGGCCGCCGGCCTGGCCCGCGAGCTCACCCGGCTCGGCCGGGACGTCGAGGCGCTCGCGGCCCGCTGCGAGGAGGGCGCCCGCACCGCGGCGGGCTGGCCCGACCGCGTCGCCGCCGCGCAACGCCGGCTGGACGCCGCCACGGCCGCCGCCGCCCGGCTGCCGGGCCTCACCGCCGCCGCCGACGCCGCCCGCACGGCCCGGGACGCCGCCACCCGCGCCGAGCGGGTCGCCGCCGACCTCGCCGCCGCCCGGGAGACCGCGGAGGCCGCGCGCAGTGCGTGGGTCGACGCCCGCGAGACCCTCGTCGAGGTGCGCGCCGCCCGCCTCGACGGCATGGCCGCCGAGCTGGCGGCGGACCTGGCGCCCGGTGCCGGCTGCCCCGTGTGCGGCGCCACGGAGCACCCGCGGCCGGCCACGCACAGCGGCCCGCGGGTCTCCGCCGACGACGAGGAGCGGGCGCGGGCGGTCGTCGACGCGGCCGAGGAGCGCACCGCCGCCGCCCGCCGGGCCGTCGAGGAGCGGGAACGGCAGCTCGCCGTCCTCCGCGAGCGGGCCGGGGAGCTGCCGGCGGCGGAGCTGGCCACCCGCGCCGAGCGGGCCCGCGCCGAGCAGGACGAGGTCGCCGCCCTGGCCGCGGAGACCGAGGCCGCCCGCCGGGAGCTGGCCGCCCGCGAGGCCGGCCGCGACGCCGCGGCCGCGCAGCTGGCCGCCGACCGGGAGGAGCTGCAGCGGCGTACCGCGGAGCGGGACGGCCGCGCCGAGGCGCTGACCGAGCTCACCGCGCGGCTCGACGCCGCCCGCGGGGAGGACGCCGACCTGCCGGCGCGGGTCCGGCGGCTGACCGAGGTCGCGGAGCGCTGCGAGGCGGTGCTGTCCGCCGAGGCCGAGGAGCTGCGCGCCCGCACGGCCGCCGACACCGCGCGGGCGGCCGCGGGGGAGCGGGCCGCGGCCGCCGGGTTCGCCGACCTGCCCGACGCCCGGGACGCCCTTCTCGACGCGGGGGAGCTGGCCCGGCTCGAGCACCGCCTGCGGGAGCACGACGAGGCCCGGTCGGTCGTCG
>DASQXT010000540.1:0-2437 GCA_035639575.1 Geodermatophilus sp. | reverse complement strand
TGGAGACGCTGCGGGCCGAGCTGCCGTCGGTGCGCTGGCTGGCGCTGTCGGTGTCCGACGCGGCCGAGGACGTCATCGCCGTCATCCGCGCCGGCGCCCGCGGCTACGTCACCAAGACCATCTCCGGGCCGGACCTGCGCGACGCCGTCGCCCGCGTCGCCGACGGGGACGTGGTGTTCAGCCCGCGGCTGGCCGGGTTCGTGCTCGACGCCTTCGCCGCGACGACGCCGTCCGCCCCGCAGCGCGAGGACCCGGCCATCGACCCCGGCCTGGACCTGCTCAGCGCCCGCGAGCGGGAGGTCATGCAGCTGCTCGCCCGCGGCTACACCTACCGGGAGATCGGCTCGCGGCTGTTCATCTCGGTGAAGACGGTGGAGTCCCACGCGTCGAACGTGCTGCGCAAGCTGCAGCTGTCCAACCGCAACGAGCTCACCCGCTGGGCAGCCACCAACCGGTTGCTGTGAGTCCTCGCGAGATCTGCACACTGGCGCCCATCGAGCCCCTCATGGCGGCGAGTGTGCAGATCTCGCGGACAGATCACGCCGTGTGCACGACCTGGAAGGTCTCGCCGAGCCGGCCCTGCGGCAGGCCCAGGCGGCGACCGTTCTGGCGCATCCAGTCGGTGACGAAGCCCTCGAGGTCCTCGCGGTGGCCGACCTGGCTGACGTGGCTCTTGAGCGCGGCGAACTTCAGCTCGACGACGTCGGTCACGTCCACGACGTGGTCGGCGCGCGGGCTGGAGGTCAGCCACACCTCGGACACCGTCCAGGCCTCCAGCCCCTCATCGGCGAGCAGCTCGGGGAAGGCGAAGGGGTTGCGGGCGTCGGGGTAGACGGCCCGCAGCGTGGACTCGCCCACGGTCATGTGGTCGGGGTGGCTGGCGCCGATCCGGTCCCACATCCGCTCCGGCGAGCTGGTCAGCACCCGCTGCGGGCGGACCTGGCGGATCACCCGGCTGATGTCACGGCGCAGGTCGAGGGTCAGCTCCAGCCGGCCGTCGGGGTGGCCGAGGAAGCGCACGTCGGTGACGCCGACCGCTTTGGCAGCCGCCTCCTGCTCGGCCCGGCGAAGCGGCCCCATCTGGTCGCGGGGGGTGTCGTCGAACCCGCCGGCGTCCCCGTCGGTGACGATCAGGTAGGTGACCTCGGTGCCGGCCGCCGTCCAGGTCGCCACGGTGCCGGCGCTGCCGAAGTCGATGTCGTCGGGGTGGGCGAGCACGCACAGCGCGCGCTCCACGTGCTCGGCGGGCCTGCGGGGCTGGGGTGAGGTCACCCGCGCCAGCCTAGATAGAGGACCACCCTTCCCCCCACGCCTGGCGAGCTCGGCGTGGGGGGAAGGGTGGCCACTGAGCCCTCACTTTCGCAGGCCGGCCAGCTTGTCGGGGTTGCGGACCACCAGCACCTGCTCGACGAGCCCGTCGACCAGGACCAGCGAGATCGTCATGTACGGCGCACCCTCGACCCACGCGACGACGCCGGGGGCACCGTTGACCTCGGCGACCTCGACGTGCAGGCCGGGGATGGCGAGCCCCTGCGCCGTGGTCGCCAGGAGGAAGCGGGCCACCTTCTCCGCACCCATGATCGGCCGCCGCGCCGCCTTCGCCCTGCCTCCGCCGTCGGTCACCAGGACGACGTCGGGCGCGAGTGCGGCCAGGAGCGCCTCGACGTCGCCACCGGCGCAGGCGGCGAGGAAGCGCTCGGTGGCCAGCCGCTGCGTGGCCCGGTCGGTGTCGAAGCGCGGCTGCCGGGCCTGCACGTGCTCCCGGGCGCGGTGCGCCGTCTGCCGGACGGCGGCCTCGCTGCGGCCGAGGATCGCGGCCACCTCCGCCGCCGGCAGCCCGAACACCTCCCGGAGGACGAACACGGCCCGCTCCGCCGGTGACAGCGTCTCGAGGACCACCAGCAGCGCGAGCGAGACCTGCTCCCCGAGCGCGGCGGCGTCGTCCGGGTCCGGTGGCGGGGCGCCCCCCGCGACGGGCGTGCCCCCGGTCAGCAGCGGCTCGGGCAGCCACGGCCCGACGTAGCTCTCCCGGCGGCTGCGCGCCGAGCCCAGCCGGTCCAGGGCCAGCCGGGACGTGATCCGCACCAGGTACGCCCGCGGATCGGCCACGTCAGCCCGGTCGGTCGCCGACCACCGCAGCCAGGCGTCCTGGACGACGTCCTCGGCGTCGGCGACGCTGCCGAGCATCTGGTAGGCGACCGTGAACAGCAGGCGCCGGTGCTCTTCGAAGGCCGCCAGTGGGTCGGCGCCGGCGTCCGCGGCGGTCATGCCGTGGCCGGGAGCTCGCAGCGGTCCCGGAAGCCCTGGCTGGTCAGCCCGAGCGCGCTGTTGAACCGCGACCGGACGTTCTCCACGGCCACCATCATGGTGAGCTCGACCAGCTGGGCGTCGTCCAGATCGCGCCGCAGGTCGGCCACCATCTCGTCGGTCACGGCGG
>DASQXT010000539.1:0-6110 GCA_035639575.1 Geodermatophilus sp. | reverse complement strand
GGCAGCCCGTAGGGCCAGGACCCGGCGTGCTCGCCGCCGTACCAGCGCACCCACGCCGCCGGGTCGCCCAGCCGGTGGTCGGCGCCGCAGTCGATCACCAGGGTGTCGGTGGGCAGCTGGGCGGCGACCGCGGCGGACTCCCCGTGCGGCAGCGCCAGCACCACCACGTCGTACCCGGCCAGGTCCGTCGCACTGCTGGGCCGCACCTCCAGGTCGGCGAACGGCAGCAGGTGCGGCTGCAGCTCCCCCAGCCGCCGCCCGGCACTCGAGTTGGCGTGCACCCCGGCCAGCCGCAGGTTCGGGTGCCCGGCCAGCAGCCGGCACACCTCACCCCCGGCGTACCCGGTGGCGCCGGTGACCCCGACCGTCCACGTCCGCGTTCCGCTCATGATGCATGACCATACACGGCCATGCATGACCGCTCACGACACGAGTGTGGGCCGCGTCCCCGGGGCGTGTCCCATCGCTGCCCACTGCAGGGTGGAGGCCTCACATGACGAGCACCGGGTCGGCGACCTCCTCGCTGTCGGCCTCGCCACTGTCGAACTGGTCGAGGGGCACGTTGGCGCGCTGCGCCAGTGCGGCCGCGACCTCCCAGCCCAGGGCCCGGTAGGCGTCGAACTGCTCCCCCGAGAACAGCTGGTTGAAGGTCGGGTGCTGGGGGAACTGGTGGTCCTTCTCCCGGAACACGGCGAGGTCCATCGGGACGCCGTCCCACAGGACGGAGCGTGCGTAGTAGATGACCCCCATGCTGCCGTCGGGATAGGTCACGCTCCCCACCGCGACCGGTTCCTCTGCCCTGCCGGTCGCGACCGAGGGCAGGGTGGCTGCAGGGTCCAGCCGCACCTCGGCACCGAGGTCCGACCGGGCCAGGGCCGCTGCGCGCGCGATGTCCTGCAGCGGACTGCGCCCACCCACGCTGGCGTCCACGACGATCATGTGCGTGCAGCGGCGTCTGATCAGCTCCACCAGGCCGAGGTTCTCCCAGTGACCGCCGTCCGAGACGTGGATGAAGCGGCCCCGGGTCCCCGCCAGCCCGATGGCCTCCTTCAGCACGTACAGCCCGCCCGGCTCCCGCCACCCCGCGGCCAGCGCCCGTCCCACCCGGCGCACGAGCGAGTGACCCCGCGACGGAGGAGCCGCCGTGCCGCCGCCCCGGAACGGATTGGGGATCCACACCCCGAGGCGCAGGTTCGCGAGGGCCATCAGCAGCCGCAGCGCCGGAAGGGTGAAGCGGCCCATGGTCGGGGAGATGGCGGCGCCCGAGATCGCCATCATCGACGGCAGCGTGAGGCCGCTGCCGCCCCTCGTGTGCGTCCGTTCGAGCTCCGACGTCTCCACCAGGGGTGCCAGGTCGATGCTCCCGGACCGACGCGCGTCGAACGTGAAGGGAGCAGCCCAGCTCTTGTTGGGCACGTCCCCCTCGCGGGCCGCCACCGCCGCGCAGACGATGAGCTCGGGGAACGGCAGACCGGAGCTGCGCTTGGCCTCGATCTCCCGACCGAGGTCGCTGAGTCGCACCTCGTCGTCGTAGGGGACGGGGGCCACCCGCACGCCACCGGCCGAGCTGGTCCGCCTCAGGACGAACGCGTGACTCAGCCGCTCCCGGTAGTACAAGTGCATCGAGTACCGGCGGTTGTGGATGCAGAACCCGCAGACCGCCAGCGTGGCCAGCAGTCCCAGGAGGACCCAGGCGTCCACCGGGGCGTGCCAGCCACTGCGCGCCTCTCCCTGCGCTGCTAGCAGGAAGGGGACGGCGAGGATCCCCCAGCCACTCAGGAACGCGAGCACGCCGGCGAACGCACGGGCTCTGCCCAGCCGCACCGACAGCACGGCGAGGGCGCCCAGCAGCACCACCCCGACCACCATGACCACGGTCACGATCAGGCGACGGGACCCCGGGTCGACCCTCCCCATCCAGGACCGGTCATCGGCCAGGGCCAGCCCGAGGAGGTGCACCAGGACGGGGAGGCACACGGCCACGACGGCGACGACACCGGAGCCCGCGACGAGGGCTGTTGCGGCCCTCCTGAGCGGCCGCTCACCCGGCACGGCGCGGAACCGGCTCTTGTCGAAGAACCGCCGCACGCCCACGAGCACGATCGCCGCCAGGAACAGGGCGGCCGCCGCGGCGCACCCCCACACGACCGCACCGGCCAGGCGGCCGTCGGGTCGCCCGATCCCGGGGATCGTCGCCCCGTACACCAGCCCGGTGACCCGGCCGGCGAGACAGGACCCGACGACGAGCGGCAGCAGGTTCAGCAGGAGCCCGTACACGAAGTTCACGACCAGCCACAGGCGACCGGCCAGTCCGGGAGCCAGGTAGCTGAGGTGCGTCCGCAGATACCACTCTTCCGGACTGCCCCGGGACCAGGGCGCAGCCTCCCCCCGGAGGGCCTCGGCATCGGACTTGCCCTGAGCGACCGTGAGGGCACCGGCGATGTAGCTGCCCCCGGAGACGGCGGACAGGTACCGCGCCCGCTGGAACAGCCCCTGCTGGGAGAGGGCCTGGTAGGCACCCAGACAGAACGCCGCCGACCTGATGCCGCCTCCGGAGAAGGAGATGCCGAGCACGCTGCGGCCCTCGTGGCCGCCGTCCAGGTAGGCCCAGCGCCCGCTGCTAGTCACGGTCGAACTGCCCCGTGTCCGAGCCGTACGGGTAGACCGGGAGCCTCCCCTGGTCCCGGAGGCGGCGGATCCCGCCCCGGTCGAAGAGCCGGAACATGAACAGCGGGTGCACGCAGACCTGGTCCTCGTCCTCGACCGGCCGCAGGGTCTCGGTGAACGTGTAGGAGAAGCGCCCGACGGCGTACCTGGAGGTCGAGCTGTCGACGATGCCCAGGACGCCCACGTCGAGGGCGGCCTCCAGGAAGTCGCTGTAGTCGACGCCTGCCCGGACGACTCCGGCGGCGTTGAAGGCGCGGTGCAGCTCGCTGCAGCTGAGCGTGTTCGGGATGTGGTTCTTGAGGTACCCGAGCGCTGACGCCATGTAGGGGTAGTCGTGCGAGTAGCTGGACAGGATCCCGTCGACGATGCGCAACTCCGCCTCCCGGACGCCTTCCAGGACGTCCTCAGGGGTCGCGACGGGGACGCCACGGCGGTGTCGCGCCGCGCGCGCCAGGATCTCGTTCAGGATCTGGATCAGGTGGCGTGGCAGGAGCTGCGTGTGCCGCATGACGTAGGCGACCGGGTCCTCGTCGCACCCCAGGCCCGTGCGCATCCCACCCCAGGGCAGCAGCGCCCTGAGGGTGGCCTCGGCCATCTGGTGGTCGTGCTCGTCGTGCTGGCGCGGCAACCCCAGGCCCGGCAGGTCGTCCTGGTGGTACAGGTCGAGGTACCGCCGCAGCCGGTTCCCGGCGATGGTCATCAGCTCGGCCGCGGTCCACCGGATGACGAGGTAGTCGAGGAAGTCCTTCTCGGGATTGGCCGTGAGGTCCCGGAGGCGCTGCACGAGTTCCGCCGGGAAGGCGAACCGGACCTTGAACGGCCGGCCCCCGGTCGATCGGGCGAACTCGCGGGTGGCCCGGAAGAGCCCGGAGAGGGTCGTCCGCAGCTCGTCCACGTGCACGTGCAGGTCCTCGAGGTTGTCCACCACCACGTACAGGCGCACCCGCGTGCGCCTGGTCAGCTCGACGAAGGACCGGTGGGCGACCTCGTAGGTGGCGACGTCGGTCCGCAGGGACGCGCACATCTCCTCGACCGTGAGACCGGGGTTCGAGCGGACGAGGACGTCGGACAGCGCACTGCCGACACGGGCCAGCAGTCTCCCCGGTTCGAGACTCGACGGGTTGCCGTACGAGCTGAGGTAGGACGCGATGAGCCGGCCCTCGTCGGTGTGTCTCAGCCCCGGCACCCGGTACGAGAGCAGCATCGCGGCGTGGGTCAGGAGCACCTCCCACACGTGCGCGAGGTTCTCCGCGAAGAGCGGACCGACCTCGCGTGCGTACCGGATCCGCAAGCGCTCGATCTCGTGGTAGGCGTCCTCCGACTTGATGAGGATGACCTTCGCGCCGTCCACGAAAGCCGTCCCCACCAGGAAGGCCGTCTTCCCGGAGCCCTTGCGACCGACCACGTAGACGGGATCGTCGCGTTCCGCGCTGCCGTGGCAGCCGTTCGTGCGGTCGTAGAGCTGCTCGAAGATCCCCCGCGGGCTCCTGAGCAGTTCCTCCGTGTACGGCGGGCCGAGGGGCTGCTCTCGCGTGAGGATCCGCATCAGCTCCCCTGGCGCTGCTCCCACGATGTCCCCCAGGTGCCGGAAGAGCCCGAGCCCCGCGACGCTCAGCGCGGGGGCCTGTACTCGGAGGAGGCGCGGCTCCCCCGTCAGATACAGCCACCGGGGAACCACGGTGGTGGCTCACCGCTGAGCGGCACCGGCCGCGGACAGCTGCCCCGGCAGCGCTACGGCCAGCGGCTCGTCGTCCGGGTGGGGCGCACCTGCGGCTGCCGGGCGGCGTCCGGCGCCCTCGCGCGTGCCGGGATCGGCTCCGGGGCATGTCCCCGTCCGGCAACGGGCCCCGCCCATCCGAGGAGTACCGACGTGAGTCCGTTCGACCGGATCGTGATCATCTTCAACCCGAACAGCACCGGGGACGCACCCCGGTCCGCGGAGGAGCTGCGGGCCGAGCTGGCGCGGAGGCTGCCGGCCGTGCCGGTGGAGCTCTGCCCCACCCAGCACGCCGGGCACGCCCGCGACCTGGCGCGGGAGGCGGCCGGCACCGGGCGCCCGCTGCTGGTCTCGGTGAGCGGGGACGGCGGGTACAACGAGGTGGTCGACGGCGTCGTGCAGAGCGGCAACGACCAGGCCGTCTGCGCCGTGCGGGCCGCCGGCAACGCCAACGACCACCGCCGGGTGACGCGGGAGCGACCGCTGGCCGACGCGATCGTGGCCGGGGACGTCCGCCGGATCGACCTGCTGCGGCTGACCGTCGGTAGTGGCGCCGCCGAACAGGTCCGGTACGCGCACTCCTACATCGGCGTCGGCCTGACCCCCGTCGTCGCCGTCGACCTGGAGGAGGGTGGCAAGGGGTCGTGGCGGGAGATCGTGACCGTGGTGCGGTCCTTCTCCCGTTTCCGCCCCTTCCCCATCAGGCTCGAGGACGGCAGGCGGCGCCGGATCGACAGCCTGGTGTTCGCCAACATCCACGAGATGGCCAAGTACGCGACGCTGAGCGAGGGCAGCCGTCCCGACGACGGTCGGTTCGAGGTCATCACGCAGCAGCGGACCGGCAAGCTGCGGGTGCTGGCGACCGCCCTCCGGGCGGCGACCCGAGGGCTCGGCCCGCAGCCGAGCGTCACCCACTACGCCTTCACGACGCTGGCGCCCATGCCGCTGCAGCTGGACGGCGAGCTGGTGGAGCTGGACGCGGGCACGCCGGTCGCCGTCGACATCGCACCCGGGGCGCTGGCCACCGTCGGCTGACCCGCGGCCGGGTCAGGCGACCGGGTCGTCGTCCCCGTAGGGGCGCAGCCGCAACTGGCGGGCGGCGGCCTCCGGTGTGGTGGCGCGCAGGACGGCGAGGTCGTCGGCGTCGGCCCGCAGGAACCGGCCGGACCACTGGTCGAGCTCCCCGGCGGCGATCGCGGCGACCAGCTCGACGACGCGCTCCGGCGGCGTCCAGTCGGTGAAGCCGTGCCACATCGGCATCGCGCGGGTCATCGGGGTGTCGACGACGCCCGGCGCCACGTCGAAGACCCGCACGTCGAGGCCCTCCAGGGCACCGGCCAGCGCCTCGGTCATCCGCATCAGGCCGGTCTTGGCGACCGAGTAGGCCGAGTACTCGGGGCGGGCGCGCACGCCCATCCCGCTGGCGAGGTCGACGACGCGGCCGCGGTTGCGCAGCACCATCCAGGGGACGACGGCGCGGGCGAGCAGGAACGCGCCGCGGACGTGGCTCTCCACGACCGACCACCACTGGTCGGGGTCGGCCTCCCACAGCGGCTCCTCGGCCGCGTCGATCACCCCGGCGTTGTTGAGCAGCAGCAGAAGGACCCCGTCCTCCTCACCCCTCGCACGCTCGGGGCGAGCCTCCGGACGGGGCCGCGGTCGGTCACGTCGGCGGGCACGGCCAGCGTGCGGGCACCGGTGCCGGCGGCGACCTCGTCCATCGCCG
>DASQXT010000538.1:0-2647 GCA_035639575.1 Geodermatophilus sp. | reverse complement strand
CCGACGGGCGGCTCGCCGTCCCCGAGCCGTGGTGGCCGGAGGAGGACGAGATCGACGAGCGGGTGCGCGCCGACCTCGACCGCTGGGAGGCCGATGGGGACGTCGCCTTCGTGGGGGACGACGGCCCGCGGCTGTTCCCGGTGACGCGCGAGGAGGCGCTGTACCGGCTGCGGGACTTCCTCGACACCCGGCTCGGCGCGTTCGGCCCGCACGAGGACGCGATGCTCGACGGCGACCGCTGGATGGCGCACTCGCTGCTCTCCCCGGCCCTCAACCTCGGTCTGCTCGACCCGGTCGAGGTGGTGCACACCGCGGAGCGGCGCTACCGCGACTCGGTGGCCGACGGGGACCCGCTGCCGCTCAACAGCGTGGAGGGGTTCGTCCGCCAGGTCATGGGGTGGCGCGACTACATCTGGCACACCTACTGGCACTTCGGCCGGGACTTCCGGCACGCCAACGCCCTGGCCGCGCACGAGGCGGTGCCCGACTGGCTGGCCGACCTCGACGACGGCGCGGTCGAGGCCGCCTGCCTGTCCGACGTCCTCGGCGACCTGCGCCGCGACGGCTGGGTGCACCACATCCCGCGGCTCATGGTGCTCGGCAACTACGCGCTGCAGCGCGGCATCGACCCGCTGGCGATGACCGACTGGTTCCACCGCAGCTTCGTCGACGGCTACGACTGGGTGATGGTCGCCAACGTCGTCGGCATGAGCCAGCACGCCGACGGGGGGCTGCTGGCCACCAAGCCCTACGCCGCCGGCGGTGCCTACATCGACCGGATGAGCGACTACTGCGGCGGCTGCCGCTACGACCCGCGCAGGCGGCTGGGCGAGGACGCCTGCCCCTTCACCGCCGGCTACTGGGCCTTCCTCGAGCGCAACCGCGAGCGGCTGGCGCCCAACCAGCGGATGCGCCGCGCGCTGCAGGGCCTGGACCGGCTCACGGGCCTGGAGGAGGTCGTCGAGCAGGAACGGTTGCGGGGCACCGAGGCCATCTGAGGGAGGACCTCCCCGCCCCCAACGCTCGCAGGCTCGCGCGGGGCCCTGCGGGGAGGCCGGACTCCACTCGTCGACCACGGCTGCCGATGAGGAGGGCGTGCCGATCGGGTCGTCCTTCGACGACGTCGTCGTGGCGGCCCAGGCGGGCGCCGCGTGGGCCTTCGAGGTGCTCTACCGGGACCTCTCCCCGGCCGTCACCGGGTACCTGCGACTGCACGGCGCCCTCGACCCCGACGACCTGGCCAGCGAGACCTTCCTCGCCGTCTTCCGCGGCCTCGCCGGCTTCTCGGGGGACGAGGACGGCCTGCGCTCGTGGGTGTTCACCATCGCGCACCGCCGGCTGGTCGACGACCGGCGCCGGCGCAGCCGCCGTCCCCAGCTCGCCGACGACGCCGACGACCTGCTGCCCGAGACGCCCGGCGGCGACGTGGAGGACGACGTCCTGACCCGGCTGGGCACCGAGACCGTGCACCGCATGTGCGCGGGCCTGCCGGCCGACCAGCGCTCGGTGCTGCTGCTGCGGGTGCTCGCCGACCTCACCGTCGAGCAGGTGGCCGCGGTGATGGACCGCTCGGTGGGCTCGGTCAAGGCGCTGCAGCGGCGCGGGTTGCGCCGGCTGCGTGCCGAGCTCGAGCCGGCGGGCACCCCCCGGACGGGTGAGACGAGTGGGACGGCGGGCGCACCCCTGGCGGCCCGCCCGGCGATGACGGGAGCGAGATGACCACGCCAGCCGACGTCCGGACCGACGAGGAGGCCTTCGCGGCCTGCCTCGCCGGCCGTCCCGTGCCCGCGGGCGCGCAGGGCCTGGCCGCGTTCACCGACGCGGTCCGGGCGAGCGCCACGGAGCCCGGGCGGCCGAACGCGGCCCTGGCCGAGCTGCTGGCGACCGGTCTCCTCGTCCCCACCCAGGAACCGTCCCGCGGGACGGCCGGGCGACCCGCCCGGACCTCACGGAAGAGGCCCCACGTGCTGATCTCCACCCTCACCGCCAAGTTCGCCGCCGCCGGTGCCGTCGCCAAGGCCGCCTGCGCCACCGGCGTCGTCGCCGTCGCCCTGACCGGCACCGCGACCACCGTCGCGCTGACCACGCCGGACGAGCCCACCACCGTCGAGACCTCGACGACCACCCAGGAGCCGACCACCGAGGGCCTGACCTCGGACACCCAGGACCCGACCTCGGGGACCGCGCCCACCGGGTCCACCCCGGAACCCGTCGGCGAGCCGACCGGGGACCAGGACGTCACGGGGTCGCCCGAGGCCGAGGACCTGGTGTCCCCCGAGGGCACCGCCACGCCGGAGGCTCCCGAGTCCGAGGAGGTCGCGGACACCGCTGACGTCCCGCCGGCGCCGGAGTCCCCGGAGGCCTCCGAGGGTCAGGGGCCGACCGACGACGAGAAGGCCGAGCGGCACCCCGAGAACCACGGCGCGACGGTCAGCGCCGAGGCCCACCGGCGCAACGCCGAGCGCAAGGCCGCGCGGGAGCAGGCCACCCAGCCCGAGGCCGACGAGCCGGCCACCGAGCTGCCGGCCGCCCCGGCCCCGGCGCGCGCCGACGAGGAGCCGACCGCGACCACCACGGTTGGCAACGAGCACGGCAACGGCAACGGGCACGGCAACGGCCGGAAGTGACCCGCGGCGGGGCCGCGGTC
>DASQXT010000537.1:0-8797 GCA_035639575.1 Geodermatophilus sp. | reverse complement strand
GACGTCGCCCTGCTTCATCGCCGCGCCGTTGCGGGACACCAGCTGCCGGTAGGCGGTGGAGTTGACCAGCCCCGGCGCGGCGGCCTCCTCCCAGGTGAGGTGCGCCGGCTTGGGCAGCAGCTGGTTGCTCTTGACCAGCGCGAGCTCGGCCAGGCCGCCGAAGTTGGTCTCGAAGCCCCAGATCCGCTGCTGGGGGTCCAGCATCGTGTCGTCGTGCCCGGCGGGGTCCTCCAGCTCCACCGACAGGCAGTGCGCGACCACCTCGTCACCGGGGGACCACCGGTGCACCCCCGGGCCGGTCCGCAGCACCACACCGGCCAGGTCCGAGCCGACCACGTGGTAGGGCAGGTCGTGCCGGCGGGCCAGGTCGTGCAGCCGGCCGTAGCGCTCCAGGAAGCCGAAGGTCGACACCGGCTCGAAGATCGACGTCCAGACGGTGTTGTAGTTCACCGAGGAGGCCATCACCGCGACGATGGCCTCGCCCGGGCCCAGCTCGGGGGTGGCCACCTCCTCCACGTGCAGCGACTTGCGCGGGTCCTTCTCCGTGGTGGGCAGGCCGGCGAACATGTCCTGCTCGTCCTTGCGGACCAGCACGGCCCGGTAGGACTGCGGCACCGGCAGCCCGGCGATGTCGCCCAGCTGGTCGGCGAGGATGGCGTCCCTGATCTCGAACACGTGCGTCTCCCGGTCTCCGTCGGCTCGTGAGGCGGTGCAGTGGGGCGAGATGTTACTGACGGGTAATCGAACGGGCCCATGGCCCCGCCCCGAGCTCGCGAGGGGGGAGGAGGGCGGGGTCCGTCTTCAGTGCGCGGCCGGCGCCGGCTCGACCAGCTCGACGAGGACGCCACCGGCGTCCTTGGGGTGCACGAAGTTGACCCGGCTGTCCGACGTCCCGCGCCTGGGGGTGTCGTAGAGCAGCCGCAAGCCGCGCTCGCGCAGCGTCGCGCTGACCGCCTCGACGTCGGCCACCCGGAAGGCCAGCTGCTGCAGGCCCGGGCCGGAGCGGCCGATGAACTTGGCGATCGTCGACTCGGGGGTCAGCGGCGCGAGCAGCTGGATGCGGGTCCCGCCGTCGCCGACGGCGAGCATCGCCTCGCGGACGCCCTGCTCCTCGTTCACCTCCTCGTGCACCGAGTGGACGCCGAAGGCCTGGGCGTAGAAGGCCAGGGCCTCGTCGAGATCCGGGACGGCGATGCCCACGTGGTCGATCGTGGTGAACAACTCGGCCGGCAGGCCGGTGCGCGGGTCGGTGGTCACGGCGGCATCCTCCCGGACCAGACGTCTGAGACGACAGGTGGGGGCGCCACACAGCCACGTGGGTCCGTCGCACACACCGGGGAGGTGGACCACCCAGGAGCCGCCACGGGAACTGAGACCCTCGTCACGCTCGTGTCCGGAGAGGAGCCCGCGTCCTATCCTCGGCTGGACATGGACGTCGCGTCCCCTTGGTGGTACGGCGGCACGGACCCCGCGGTCGCCGGCGTCGGCGACCCGCCCCTGGAGGCAGATATGTCCCGTTCGGTCATCGTCAGCGGCGCGCGCACCCCGATGGGGCGGCTGCTGGGCTCGCTGAAGGACTTCTCCGCCGCCGACCTCGGCGGTGTCGCCATCAAGGCCGCGCTGGAGCGCGCCGGCATCTCCGGTGACCAGGTCGACTACGTGATCATGGGGCAGGTGCTGCAGGCGGGCGCCGGGCAGAACCCGGCCCGCCCGGCCGCGGTGGCCGGTGGCATCCCGATGTCGGTGCCCTCGTTCACGCTGAACAAGGTCTGCCTGTCCGGCCTCGACGCGATCGCGCTGGCCGACCAGCTCATCCGCGCCGGCGAGTTCGACGTCGTGGTGGCCGGCGGCATGGAGTCGATGACGCAGGCGCCGCACCTGCTGCCGGGTTCCCGCACCGGCACCAAGTACGGCGACACGACGCTGGTCGACGCGATGGCGCACGACGGGCTGAGCGACACCTTCGACCAGGTCGCGATGGGCGCCCTGACCGAGCAGGCCAACAGCCGGTACGGCCTGACCCGCGAGGAGCAGGACGCCTTCGCCGCGGAGAGCCACCAGAAGGCCGCCCGCGCGGCCAAGGACGGCGTCTTCGACGAGGAGATCACCCCCGTCCTCATCCCGCAGCGCAAGGGCGACCCGATCGAGTTCCGCGAGGACGAGGGCGTCCGCCCCGACACCACGGTCGAGAGCCTGTCGAAGCTCAAGCCGGCCTTCGCCAAGGACGGCACCATCACCGCCGGGTCGGCCTCGCAGATCTCCGACGGCGCCTGCGCGGTCGTGGTCATGAGCGCCGAGAAGGCCGCGGAGCTCGGCATTCCCCCCATCGCCGAGATCGGCGCCCACGGGGTCGTCGCCGGCCCGGACGCCACGCTGCAGAGCCAGCCGTCGCGGGCCATCCAGAAGGCCTGCGCCCGCGAGGGCATCGAGCCTGCGGACCTCGACCTGGTCGAGCTCAACGAGGCGTTCGCCGCGGTCGGCATCGTCTCCACCCGTGAGCTCGGCATCGACCCCGAGAAGGTCAACCCCAACGGCGGCGCGATCGCGCTCGGTCACCCGATCGGCATGAGCGGCGCGCGGATCGTGCTGGACCTGGCGCTGGAGCTGCGCCGCCGCGGTGGCGGGGTCGGTGCCGCCGCGCTGTGCGGTGGCGGCGGGCAGGGCGACGCGCTGATCCTGCACGTGCCCGCGAAGGCGTGACCCCGGACGACTCCGTCGTCCCCGCGGACGCGCTCGGCACCGCCGTCCGGACGCCCGGCCCCGCCGCCCCCCGTGGGAGGCGGGGCCGGCGCGCTGTGGACGTCCCCGACCTCGTCGCCCGCGCCCGGGACGGCGAGGCCCGCGCGGTGGCGCGGCTGATCACGCTGGTCGAGGACGCCAGTCCGGCGCTGCCCGAGGTCGCCGCGGCCCTGGCCCCGCACACCGGGCACGCGCAGGTCGTCGGCCTCACCGGCGCGCCCGGCGTCGGCAAGTCCACGACGACGACCGCGCTGGTCCGCGCCTACCGCGCGCGCGGGCTGCGGGTCGGCGTCCTCGCCGTCGACCCGTCGTCCCCCTTCTCCGGTGGCGCGCTGCTCGGCGACCGGGTGCGCATGCAGGACCACGCCGGGGACGAGGGCGTCTACATCCGCTCCATGGCCTCCCGCGGCCACCTCGGCGGCCTGGCCTGGGCCACCCCGCAGGCACTGCGGGTGCTCGACGCCGCCGGGTGCGACGTCGTGCTCATCGAGACCGTCGGCGTCGGCCAGTCGGAGCTGGAGGTCGCCTCGCTCGCCGACACCACGCTGGTGCTGCTCGCGCCGGGCATGGGCGACGGCATCCAGGCCGCCAAGGCCGGGATCCTCGAGGTCGCCGACGTCCTGGTGGTGAACAAGGCCGACCGGGACGGCGCCGACCAGACCGTGCGCGACCTGCGCTACACACTGTCCCTCGGCGGCCGGCACGACCTCCCCGGCGCCTGGCGCCCGCCGATCCGCCGCACGGTGGCCGTCTCCGGCACCGGCATCGAGGAGCTCGTCGGGACGATCGAGGAGCACCGCGCGTGGCTGGGGTCCTCGGGGGAGGGGCACCGCCGCCGGGCGGTCCGCGCGGCCCGCGAGATCGAGGCGATCGCGCTGGCGGCACTGCGCGAGCGGATGGGCGACGTCCGCGGCTCGAGGGCGCTGGGCGCCCTCGCCGAGCAGGTGGTGACCGGGCAGAGCGACCCGTTCCGCGCCGCCACGCTGCTCCTGGAACAGCTGTAGCGCGCTGCCCGGGCGGCTCCGCGCCGCTGAGGGCAGGATGGCGGGGTGAACGGGAAGCCGGACGCCGTCGTCGTCGGGAGCGGGCCGAACGGGCTGGCCGCGGCCCTCCGGTTGGCCGCGGCCGGGCTGCGGGTGCAGGTCGTCGAGGCCGCCGAGCGCCCCGGCGGCGGGATGCGCACCGAGGAGCTCATGCGGCCGGGCTACCGGCACGACGTCTGCTCGATCGTGCAGCCGATGGCCGCGGCGGCACCGTTCTTCCGCGAGTTCGACCTGGCCAGCCGCGGTGTCCGACTGGTGTACCCGGAGGTCAACTACGCGCACCCCCTCGACGGCGGGCGCGCCTCGGTCGCCTACCGCTCGCTGGAGGAGACCGCGGCCGGCCTCGGGCCGGACGGGCCGGCCTACCGCCGGCTGTTCGAGCCGCTCGTGGCACACGGGCAGGACGTCGTCGACTTCTTCCTGACCAGCCGGCTGCGCCGGCTCCCGACCCACAGCGTGCTGCAGATCGCGCACTTCGGGCTCAACGGGCTGCCGAACGTGCGCTGGCTGGCGCACCGCTACTTCGACACCCAGGGGGCCCGCGCACTGCTCGGCGGTGCCGCCGCGCACGGGATGCTGGACCTGAGCCGGCCGCTCACCTCAGCGCTGGGGATGCTGCTGACCATGCTGGGCCACCACGTCGGCTGGCCGCTGGTCGAGGGCGGGTCGCAGGAGCTCGCCGACGCGATGGTGACCGCGCTGGAGCAGCAGGGCGGCGAGGTGGAGACCGGCCACCTGGTCACCGACCTGCGCGAGTTCGACGGCGTCCCGGCCGTGCTGCTGGACACGACGCCGGAGGCCTTCGTGGCGATGGCCGGCGACCGGGTGCACGAGGGCTACCGCCGCTGGGTGGACCGGTACCGGCACGGTGCCGGTGTCTTCAAGGTCGACTGGATCCTGTCCGAGCCGGTGCCGTGGACCAACCCCGACGTCCGGCGGGCCGGGACCATCCACGTCGCCGGCACCCTCGAGGAGACGATCGCCGGCGAGCGCGCGCCCAACCAGGGCCGGCTCACCGACCGCCCGTACGTGCTCGCCGTCCAGCCGACCGTGCCCGACCCGACCCGCGCACCGGAGGGCGGCCACGTCTTCTGGGCCTACGTGCACGTACCGCACGGCTCGGACGTCGACATGACCGCGGCCATCGAGGACCAGGTCGAGCGCTTCGCACCGGGCTTCAAGGACACGATCGTCGACCGGGTCACCAAGAACGCCGTCCAGATGGAGGCCTGGAACCCGGCCTACCTCGGCGGGGACATCTCCAACGGCCAGGCGTCGCTGCGGCAGATGCTCGCCCGGCCGGTGCCGCGCTGGAACACCTACAAGACCCCGGCGCAGGGCGTCTACCTCGCCTCGTCGGCGACCCCGCCGGGACCGGCCGTGCACGGTGCCTGCGGCGACAACGCGGCGCAGGTCGCGCTGCGCGAGGTGTTCGGCGTGCGGCGGGTGCCCCGGCTGCGCCCGGCCCCGCGGTAGCCGCGGCCCGCCCACTTCGGGGTCCCGCCGGTTCCGTTCGCGCAGGGCCACCTCTTCTCGGCCGCCGTCCCCGCCGGCGAACGGGACACGGGGGCGGTGCACGCCCCACTCGCCCGGACGCAGGCGACCCGTGGCGGCGACCGGCCCGGCGTGAGGCGGCGGTAGCGTCGCGCCATGGTCCGTCCGCTGGGGTTGCCCTTCGATCCCATCGTGCGTGCCGGGGAGTCCTGGGAACAGCGCTTCGGCCCGGCCGCGGCGATGCGGGCCGCGACGTCGGTCTTCCGGGTGCAGCAGATCCTGCTCGCCCGCTTCGACGAGGCGCTGCGGCCGCACGCGCTGACCTTCGCCCGCTACGAGGTGCTGGTGCTGCTCACCTTCAGCCGCACCGGTGAGCTGCCGCTGAAGGTGATCGGCAGCCGGCTCATGGTGCACCCGACCAGCGTCACCAACGCCATCGACCGGCTGGTCGCCGCCGGCTACGTCGACCGGCGTCCCAACCCCGCCGACGGGCGCGGCGTCCTCGCGGCGATCACCGACCGCGGACGGGCCGTCGTGGAGGAGGCGACCGCCGCGCTGACCGCGCTGGACTTCGGGCTCGGTGACGTCCCCGACGACGAGCTGGACACGCTGTTCGCCATCCTCGAGCGGGTCCGGCGGGGCGCCGGCGACGTGGCGGACGACGCGACCGCGGCCGGCTGACCGGCCGCCCCGGCACCCCCGACACCGTCCGCGCAGCGGTGGGATGATCGAGGTCATGCAGCCCACCCGTCCCGGACGCCCCGACCCGCGCGCGCAGGCACAGCAGGCCCAGCTGGCCGCCTCCCTCGCCGGCGCGGTCGACCTCGCCGCCGTCAAGGCCCGCTCGGAGGCCGCGGCACGGGCGCAGGCGGCGCCGCCGCCCAGCGCCGCCACCCCGGCCGGCGCCCCGGGGGCCGCGGTCGTCGACGTCACCGAGGAGACCTTCCAGGCTGAGGTGCTCGACCGCTCCTTCCAGGTGCCGGTCGTGCTCGACCTGTGGGCCGAGTGGTGCGGGCCGTGCAAGCAGCTGTCCCCGGTGCTCGAGCGGCTGGCCGCGGAGGGCGGCGGGTCCTGGGTCCTGGCCAAGGTCGACGTGGACGCCAACCCCGCGCTCGCCCAGGGCCTGCGGGTCCAGGGCATCCCCGCGGTCAAGGCGGTCTGGCAGGGCCAGCTGGTCGCCGAGTTCACCGGCGCGATCCCGGAGGAGCAGGCGCGGCAGTTCGTCACCGAGCTGGTGCGTGCCACCACCGGCGGCGCGGTCCCGGGTGCCGGCGACGGCGCGCCCGACGAGGCCGAGGACCCCCGCCTGGACGCCGCCGAGGCCGCGCTCGAGCGTGGCGACCTCACCGCGGCGGAGGCCGCCTACCAGGCCATCCTCGACGCCGAGCCCGACCACCCGGTCGCCGGTCTCGCGCTGCGCCAGGTGCAGCTGTTCCGCCGCGCCGACGAGGCCGGCCCCGACGCACTGGCCGCCGCCGACGCCGCGCCGGACGACGTCACCGCGCAGGCCCGGGCCGCGGACTTCCTGCTCGGCACCGGGGACGTCGAGGGCGCGTTCGACCGACTGCTCGACGTCGTCCGCCGGACCTCCGGGGACGACCGCGACCAGGCGCGCCGGCACCTCGTGGAGCTCTTCGGCGTCGTCGGCGACCAGGACCCGCGGGTCGCCGCGGCCCGCCGCCAGCTCACCCTCGCGCTGTACTAGGAGAAGGGCCTCCCTGCCCCCACCGGGAAAGGACCCCGTCCTCCTCACCCCTCGCAGGCTCGGGGCGAGCCTCGGGACGGGGCCGCGGCGGGCCCCTGCAGGGGGCCTTGTTCAGACGCCGACGTCGCAGGCGGCGGCACCCTCGAAGAAGCCGTTGCGGAACAGGTCGACCAGCTGGAAGCCGGTCAGCGAGACCTCGGGCACGACCGACGGGTCGGTCCCGTAGGTCAGCAGGAACTGCACCGCCTCGTCGATGTCGCCGGGGGAGATGCGGGCGGTCCGCAGCTCCTTGTCGAAGAAGGCCGACGTGAACCAGCCGGTGAGGCAGACCGACGACCGGGTGGCCGCCTCGTCGTCCGTGGACAGCCCCAGCTGGTCGCGCGCCGCGAGGGCGTAGGGCAACGACGCGGCGGTGATGACGGCGTAGTCGGCCCCGCCGAGCTCCTCGTAGGCCGGGCCGACGAGGTCCTGCACGTCGTACCCGACGAGGTCCTCGTCGGCGCAGAACACCAGGTCCAGGTCGTCGGTGGCGCAGCGCGGCGGGCTGCCCTCGAAGGGCTCGAGCTGCGGCGCGGTGAACGTCTCCCGGAAGACCCGGTCGAACGCGATGCCCCAGAACTCAGGCAGCGCCGCGGCCGCGATCTGCTGCGCCTCGCCGAACGGCGCGTTGCCGCCGCTCGCCGCCTCGTTGGGCGTCGAGAAGGAGCCCTGGGTGTAGGGGCGCCGGGCGGAGAAGTTGTCGCGGCAGGCGGTCGGGCCGCTCTGGAAGCCCTCCTGGAACGCCGAGATGCGGTCGAAGTAGGAGCCGTGGGCCGCCTCGGTGTTGATGCTGGTCCCCACGGGGTCGCGCAGCAGCAGGTAGCCGCGCAGCACCTCGTCGAGCTCCGGGGTGCGGATCTGGGTGTGCTCGCTCTGCCCGTCGGCGACCCACGCCGTCCAGGCGCCGGCGAAGCAGTCGGCCTGGGTCTCCACCGAGATGGAGTCGTCGGGGTAGCCGACCCGGCCCTGCACCGCGTGGCCGAACTCGTGGGACATCACCAGTGCGGGGATGAACCGGCCGTACTGCTGGGCGAGCTCCTGCAGGAAGGCGCGGTCATAGCTGATCGAGTCGGAGTTCGGCACGTCCGGGGCCTGGCAGTAGAAGGCGTTGCCCTCGACGTCCCGCGGGTCGGATCCGCAGCCGATGCCCCGGGGGAACGCGTTCGGGTCGACGTCGCCGGGGTCGACGCTGAAGTAGCCGCCCTGGAGGGGGACGAAGTCCTGGCCGAAGACGTCGGGGAACTGCTGGGCCCAGTAGCCCTCGAGGTCGGCCAGGGCGTTGCGGGCCAGGGTGTCGATCGGACCGCCGGTGGCGCCGACGACCTGCAGCTCGCCGGAGGGGATGTCGGAGGCCGGGGGCTGGGCCGCGCTGGGCCGGCCGACCACGGCGATCGAGCAGCCGGACACCAGCAGCAGCGCGGCCACAGCCAGCAGGGCCACGACCGCGCGGCGCAGGGAGGAGGCAGGCATGTCCCTCGGATCGTCCCATCGCGGCGGCGCCGTCGCCCCCGGAGCTGCAGGTCCGGAGGCGACGGCGCGGCCTCGTGCAGGGCCCCGCAGGCCCCGTCCGGAGGCTCACCCCGAGCCTGGGAGGGGTGAGGGGACGGGGTCCTTCATCGAGTGGTGCGGGGCAGGAGGGTCCTTACTCGTGCACGAACCAGACGGTGCCCAGGGGCGGGACGGCGAGGGTGGCCGAGTACGGCTGGCCGTGCCACGGCTCCTCGACGGCCTCGACGCCGCCCATGTTGCCGACCCCGGAGCCGCCGTAGCCCTCCGC
>DASQXT010000536.1:0-10974 GCA_035639575.1 Geodermatophilus sp. | reverse complement strand
GTGCTGGTGCCCGCGCCGGAGGTGCCGCTGCCCGCGCCGGAGGTGCCGGTGCCCGCGCAGGAGGCGCCGGTGGCTGCGGCGGACGAGGTGGGCCTGCCGTCGGAGGAACAGCCGGCGTCGTAGCGCCCGCCGTCCGACTGCGTCCACCGACCCCGCGTGCGGCACACTGCCGCGGCAGACGCCGGACGAGGAGGTGGGCGTGACGCCCGAGGACGACCGCACCGAGCCCCCGCTCACCGGGGACGAGGTCCTGCTGGTGACCGGGTTCCTGCGGTACCAGCGGGAGACGCTGGCCTGGAAGTGCGCGGGCCTGACACCGCAGCAGCTGGCGACCCGCGCCGTCCCCACCTCGGAGCTCACCCTGCTGGGCATGGTCCGCCACCTCGCGGCGGTGGAGACCGGCTGGCTGGTCGGCTTCGGCGGGCTGCCGTACGACATCTGGCCGGACGTCGTCCGGGACCGCGACGAGCAGTTCCGGGTCGACCCGGACACCGTCACCCAGGCCGACGTCGACGCCGCCTGGGCGACCTGGCACGCCGTCACCGAGGCGGTCGGCAAGGTCGTCGACCAGCTCCCGCTCGACACCGCGGACCGGCCGTGGGGCCGGCACGACGAGTACTCGCTGCGCTGGATCCTGCTGCACCTGGTCGAGGAGTACGCCCGGCACAACGGCCACGCGGACCTGCTGCGCGAGGCGATCGACGGCGCCACCGGCGAGTAGCCGGGGCCGGGCCGCTACGCGGGGAACGGGAGGACGGGCGGCGCCTCGACCGGGGTGTGCTCCCGGTGTCCCCGCTCCGCGCACCGGGCGGCGCGGCGCGCCGCCTCCTGCCGGTCGGCCGTGCGGCAGGCGTGCAGCGCCCGGGCCTCCACCGCACCCGGCGCCTGTAACCCCTCGTCGGTGAGGCGGCAGGCGCCGAGTCGCACCCAGCGCGTCCCGCCGTCGACGTCCCGGACGCCGACGAGCAGCCCGGTGTTGTGCCGGCGCACCGCGTAGGCGACGCCCCGGACGGCCAGCTCGGTGTCGGCGGCCGACTCGGCCGCGGGCCCGTAGAGCCAGGCCACGTGCCGGACCTGCCCGCGGTACCGGTCGTCGCGCTCCCGCCAGGCGGTGTCCAGCAGGGGCGAGAGCTGCACGACGACGGCGCAGCTCACCTCGGCCACGACCACGAGCAGGCCGCTCGTGCCGGGGACCTCCTCGAGCACCGGCCGGAAGCCCTGGGCGGCCAGCCACGCGCCCAGCGCCCGCCGGTGGCGGAGGTGCTCGTAGGCCGGCCCGGCGTCGGACGCCGTGAAGGCGCAGCGCACGTCGCCGGAGTGCCGGAAGTGCGGCCGGGCGCCGTCCCGGGCCTCCAGGACGAGCCGGCCGCCGCACCCGCCGGCCTCCCGCGAGCACCAGAAGCCGCCGCTGCGGTCGAGGCCGAGCACGCGGGCCGCCGTCCCGTCCTCGGGCAGCGTGACGGCGGCGGTGCCCGCCGGTCCGTCGGTCACCGCCCACCGCAGCTCGATCGCCACGCCGCGACGGTAGGCGCGGGGTCCGACAGGACGGAGCCCGACAGGACGAGCTGGACAGCGGCCTCCCTGCAGGGGCCCGACGCGAGCGTGCGAGGGGCGGGGGGCAGGGAGGTCCTTTCTCAGCCGGTGACAGAGCGGAACAGCTGCAGCACTCGGTCGGCGTGCGCGTCGAAGGTGTGCTGCTCGCGCACCGCCAGCGCCGCCGCCGCACCCTGCCGCGAGGCCAGCTCCCCGGCCAGGACGGCGGCCACGTCGTCGGCCGACCGGTAGAGCAGGCCGGTCCCGTCGCGGCGCAGCACCCGCTCCACCGACACCAGCGACCCGGGGTTGGCCTGCTGCAGCAGCGGCAGCCCCGCGGCCAGGTAGACCGGCAGCCGGGCGGGGGAGTTGAGGTCGTCCCACGTGGCCCGCCGCAGGTCACCGCCGTTGGTGCTGTCGAAGCGGTGCAGCCACCCGGCGTCGTACCGCGACAGCTCGCGCACCCACGCGTCGGGCCCGACCGGCGGGTGCACGTGCACGAACCCCGGCGCGGCGGCGAGCGCGGCGTCGAGCCAGCCGGTCCACGAGCCCTTCGGCCCCGGCGCCCGCACCTGCCCGTGGAGGTGGGTGTGCACGCCGCGCGCGGCCAGCGCGAGCACCCAGTCGAGGTCCAGCCCGGACGGCCGGCCGGCGACGACGGTGTGCGGCTGCCCGTCGGCGTCGGACAGCTTCGGCGCGAGCGGCGCGTCCAGCCAGTCCCGCTTGGGCAGGTCGCCGTCCAGCACCCCGAGCCGGGCTTGGTCCACCCGCCCGGACAGCGCCAGGGCGAACCAGTCGCGCTCCTCCTCGGTGGCGAACAGGGACGCCGAGGCCCGCGTCACCAGGTCGGCCAGCAGCGGCCACTCCCCGCGGACGGTGCTGCGCTGCGGCGCCTCCTTGAAGGTCCACACGAACGGCAGCTCGGGGAACGCCGACTGCACCGCGTGCGCGAACGGCACCGCCCGCCAGTTCAGCTGCGCCCACACCAGGTCCGGTGCCAGCTCCCGCACGGCGTCGCGCCACCGGTCGCGGGGGAGGTCGGCCACGTGCCCGAACGGCAGCGGGCCCACGGTGGCGTCGCCGAGGCCGTCGGTCGTCCAGAGCCCGGTCAGCCGGGTGCCGCGCTCGGCCAGGGCCAGCACCCGCTCGGGGTTGAGCGCGAGCTCGCCGACCAGCAGCACCGACGGCCCGTCGGCCGGGTACGACCGCGACCGGAACCGCGCGTAGCGGGCGACCTCGTCGACGTCCCCGCCGTCGGTGGAGGCGAAGCGCAGCGGCTCGCGCACCCGGTAGCGGCTGCGGAAGACGTTCAGCCCGCCGTCCCGCGACTCGCGCAGCGCGGCCGAGCGCTGGCCGGGGTGGCGGGTCCACGAGCAGGTGGCCCGGCCGGTGTCCGCCGTCCGCCCGCGGGCCCGCAGCCGGTCCCACATCAGCCGGCCCAGGTCGTCGCTCTCCAACTCCGCCCGCTCGGTCCACCGGTCGGGGGTGAGCCGGTGCGCGACCTGCACCAGCTGCGCGTAGGGGGTGTCCGACGGCTCGGCCAGCCCCGACCGCGCCAGGACGACGTCCGGCTCGGCCAGGCAGTCGAGCAGCGCGGTCAGGTGGTCGGGGGACCAGACGTCGTCCGCGGGCAGGTAGGCGACGACGGGGGCTTCCAGCGCGTCGAGCCCGGTGTTCAGCGTCGCGCCGAGTCCGCGGTTGCCCGCCCACCGGACCAGCCGCACCCGTGGGTCGCCCACCCCGTGCACCACGTCGGCCACCGCCGAGGGGTCCGGTGAGCCGTCGTCGAGCACCAGCGCCGTCCACCCGCCGGTCTCCTGCGCCCGCAGGCCCTCCAGCGCGCGGGGCAGGAAGGCGGCCTGGTCGTACACCGGCACGAGCACACCGACCGCCGTCACGCCGCGGCCTCCAGCGGGTCCCCTCCCCGCGTCCGCGCGTAGACGGCGGCCACCCGCGCGGCCAGCCGCGGCCAGGCGTACTCCGCGGCCCGGGCGCGCGCCGCCGCCGACAGCCGGGCGCGCAGGTCGGCGTCGGCGGCCAGCCGGTCCAGCGCCGCGGACAGCGCGGCGACGTCCCCGGGCGGCACCAGCAGGCCGGTCTGCCCGTGGCGCACCACCTCGGGGATGCCGCCGACGTCGCTGGCCACCACCGGCAGTCCCGAGGCCAGGGCCTCGGTCAGCACCGAGCCCATCTCCTCGTAGGCCGACGGCAGCACCAGCACGTCCAGCGAGGCCAGCACGGCCGGGACGGCGGTGTGCTCGACGAACCCGGTGAGGTGCACGCGCGGCAGACCGGCCGCCAGCCCGTGCACCCGCTCGCGGTCGGGGCCGTCGCCGACCACGACGAGGGACGCCGGCTCGCGCATCCGCCCGAACGCCTCGACCAGCAGGTCGGCCCGCTTCTGCGGCGCCAGCCGGCCGACGTAGCCGATCCGCGGGCCCGGGTGAGCGGGGAAGGCGATCGGCGGGGGGACGTCGGGGGATCCGCCGGCGAACAGGCGCGGGTCGAAGCCGGACGGGATGGTGTGCACCCGGCCGGCCGGCACGCCGTCGGCGGCCAGCGCGGCGGCGGTCCGGTCGGTGAGGACGACGACCGCGTCGGCCCGGCGCAACGCCGACCGCTCGACCCACCCACCCAGCCCCCGCAGCAGCCGGGTGCGCGGGTCCCGGCCGGTCAGCGTGTGCCCGACGCTGCAGTGCACGGTCACCACCAGCGGGCAGCGGTGCCGCCGCGCGGCGAGCCGGGCCAGCGGCAGGGTGGCGAGGTCCTCGCCCTGGTGGGCGTGCACGACGTCCACCGGCCGCGCCGGTCGCCGCAGGACGACGCGCAGCGCGTCCAGTGCCCACAGCTGGCGCAGCCGCGGCACCGGCAGGCCGGTGCGGTGCACGACGGCGGAGTGGCCGAGCCGGGTGACGCCGCGCCGGGCGGCCAGCCGCGAGGTGACCACGGTCTGCGCGTGCCCCTGGGCGTCCAGGCAGCGGGTCAGCGTGGCGGTGTGGTTCTGCATGCCGCCGATCGGGTCGTACCGCGCGGCCCGTCCGTCGACCCGCACCGGCTCGAACACGCTGCACAGCCGCAGCACGTGCGGGCTGGAGGAGTGCACCACCGGACCTCCCGCACGCAGGGACCTGCCGGTTCCGGACAGGACCCGCAGTACAGCAGACCCGGCGGACGCCCGCCGGTGGAGGCGCGAGGTCCCGCGCGTGCCCCTCCCGGTGACCCGGCGGTCCCGGGTCAGGCGGCGGCGCGGCCGGCGGGGGCGGGCCGGAGGGGCAGGCGCAGCTGGTCGAGCGGCAGCCGGTCCCGGACGGCGGCCTCCCGGCCGGCGAACGGCTCGGGGAGCTGCACCGAGTCGTCCCGGCGGCCGATGGCGAGCACCACCAGCGGCGTGACCTCGCCAGGGGCGGCCAGGAGTGCGGCGATGCGGTCCCGGTCGAAGCCGCCGAGCTGGTGCACGGCCAGACCCTCGTGCTGGGCCTGCACCGACAGGTGCGCCACCGCCTGGCCGGTGTCGTAGACGGCCCACGGCCGGGCCGTGCCGTCCGGGCCGGCCGTCTCGGCGGCGGCGACGACGAGGGCGGAGGCGGCGTGCGCCCAGGCCTGGTTGCCCGCAGCCAGCGCGCCGAGCACGGCGGCGTGCTCGGCGCTGCCGCGCAGCGCGACGGCGAACCGCCACGGCTGGGTGTTCGACGCGCTGGGTGCCCAGCGGGCGGCCTCGAGCAGCGCGGTGAGCTGGTCCTCCGCGAGTTCGTGCCGGGGGTCGAGGGCGCGGGGGCTCCACCGCTCGGCGAGCAGCGGGTGCAGCGGCGCGGTGGTGGTCGCAGCCTTCGAGACGGGCGGGGGAGTCGCGGTCATGGCATCCGTTCCAGGGAGCGAGCGGCAGGTCGACGGCGTGAGCCGTGGACCGGACCGCAGCCGCGGGGCAACCGGCGTCGGCCGACGGGTGCACCGCCTGGCGGTCCTGCCATCCAGATGCTCTTTGAGGGCTCAACCATTCCGGCGCGGGAGGGTGACGGTCCGCACAGGTGACGTCCCCCTGCGCCTCCACGGGCGGGGGTGACCACGCTCACCGGTCGCACGCGGCGGGTGGGGTCCCGACCGTTGCTACCCTGGACCCCAGCGAAGGGGAGTAGCCCCCAACGACGCGGTCGACACACTGACGGGCCCGAGTGCCCGTCCGGCCGCGCGGCCTTGCCCCGGCAGGGCGGGCGAGACCTTCGACCCAGGCAGAACGCTGCCGGGTCGAGGTCTCGCGCCCCGCCCCGGCCGGATCAGAGAGGCCCTACCGCTCCCGTGGACGCCGTCCTCCTCAGCACCCTCGTCTCCTTCGGCGTCATCTTCGTCGCCGAGCTCGGGGACAAGTCCCAGCTCATGGCGTTGACCTTCGCCACCCGGTTCAGCATCCGCCCGGTGCTCATCGGCATCACGATCGCCACCGCGATCGTCCACCTGGCCTCGGTCGCGATCGGCTACGGCCTGGGCGCCGCACTGCCCACCGGCTGGATCAACCTCGTCGCCGCCCTGGCCTTCATCGTCTTCGGTTTCTGGACCCTGCGCGGGGACACCCTCACCGAGGACGAGCAGGACAAGGTCAACCGCGTCGGCAAGCGGGCGGTCATCGCCGTCGGCACCGCCTTCTTCCTCGCCGAGCTCGGCGACAAGACCATGCTCGCCACCATCACCCTGGCCACCGACTACGGCTGGCTCGGCACCTGGATCGGCTCCACGCTGGGCATGGTCGCCGCGGACGCGCTGGCCATCGTCGTCGGCATGGCCCTGGGCAAGCGGCTGCCGGAGAAGGTCATCGCCTACGGCGCGGCGGCGCTGTTCTTCCTCTTCGGCATCTGGCTGGGCATCGAGGCCATCGTCGAGCTGGTCTGACCGTCCGTCCGGGGTGCGGGTCGCGACGTCAGGCGGCCCGCACCCCGTCCTCGGGCAGCGCTCCCGCCGGGGTCGCCAGGACCCGTCGGCCGCGCGCCAGCCCCCGCACGGACGGGGCCAGTGCGGCCAGCCACACGAGCACCAGCGACGCCCCGGCCAGGAGGGCGGGCCAGCCGGGGGTCCCGGCCACGGCCAGGGCGACGAGGTAGGTCAGCGTGACGACCGTGCGGCCGATCAACGCGGTGGGCAGTGAGTGCACGAGATCCCTCCCTGGAACCGGGGGGCGCGGACCGGCCCCGTCCCGTTCTGCCCGGCCGAGCTGGCCCACCGAGGCCCATCGGTGGCCCGGCTGGGCCAACCGGCCGAAGACCGTCCGCTGCGCCGAGTGGCTGACCTCGCACCCGGGCCGCACGCTGGCCGTCACCGGCGGGCCCGGCGGCCACCGCCGGAGAGAGGACGGGCAGGTGGGCGGACCCCTCGTCGACCCGGCGGTGCGCCGGGTCGCGCTGGTGCGGCTGCGCGTGGGCCTGGGCGACCTGCTCTGCTCGCTGCCCGCGCTGCGCCGGCTGCGCGCCGCCCGGCCCGACCTGCGGGTCAGCCTGGTCACCTGGCCGGAGACCGCCGCGGTGGTGGCGCGCATGGGGGACGCCGTCGACGAGCTGCTGCCCTTCCCCGGGGCGGACGACGTCCCCGACCGCCCGCCCGGCCGCGAGCCGGACCCGGCGTCCTGGGCGGCCTTCACCGCCGCGGCGGCCGAGCGGCGCTTCGACCTGGCGCTGCAGGTCTACGGCGACCGGCCGGCCGCCAACCGGGTCACCGCGGCCCTGGGCGCCCGGCTCGTCGGCGGCTTCGCCCCGACCGGCTGGGAGCCGCCGCCGGGCACGGAACACCTGCACCTGCGCTACCCGGTGCATCCGCACGAGGCGGAGCGGCACACCCGGCTGTTCGAGCACCTCGGCCTGCCGGCGGCCGGCCCACCGGAGATGGCCTTCCCGCTGACCGCCGCCGACGCGGCCGAGCACGCGGCGACCCTGGAGCGCACGGGTCTGGTGCCCGGCGGCTACGCCGTCCTGCACCCGGGCGCCTCCTCGCCGACCCGCATGTGGCCGGCCGAGCGGTACGCCGCCGTGGGCGACGCGCTGGCCGCCGACGGGCTGGCCGTCGTCGTCACCGGTGGGCCGGGGGAGGGGGCGGTCGGCGCGGCGGTGGTCGCCGCGATGCGCGCTCCGGCGGTCGACCTCACCGGCGCCACCGGCCTCGGCGGGCTGGCCGCGCTGCTGCGCGACGCCGCGGTGCTGGTCGGCAACGACACCGGCTCGGCGCACCTGGCCGCCGCTGTGGGCGCCCGCAGCGTCACCGTCTTCCTGCCCGGCGACCCGGTCCGCTGGGCGCACCCCGGTCCGCGGCACCGCGCGCTGGTCGCCGACGTGCCGTGCGCGCCCTGCCCGCACCTGGTCTGCCCCATCGACTTCCGCTGCGCCGACTCGGTGCGGCCCCGGGACGTGCTCGCCGCGGCCCGCGAGCTCGTCGGCCGGGCCACGGCATGACGCGCGTCTCGCTGGTCTGCGACTCCGAGAACTGGGGCGGCGCCGAGGTCTACCTGACCCACCTGCTGCGCCGCGCCGGCGACCAGGGCGCCACGGCCTCGCTGGTCTGCGCCGAGCCACTGGCCGGCCGCTTCGCGCCGCTGCTGCCGCCCGACCGGCTCGCCGTCGTCCCGCTGGCCCGGCACGCCCGCACCGCGCCGGCGGTGCGGGCCGCGCTGGCCGCACAGCGCCCGGACGCCGTGCTGGTCAACCTCGTCGACCCCGGGTCCAACGCCGCGGCGGTGGCGGCGGCGCTCGCGGTCGCGCCCACGGTCGGCGTCCTGCACCTGCCCGGCGGTGTCGGGACGGGGGAGGAGCGGGCCCACCTGGCCGGCCTCTACCGCGCGATGGCCGCCGTCCTCACCCCGGCCGCCGGCGCCCGCGACCAGCTGGTCACCGAGCTGCGCGTGCCCGCCCACCGGGTGCACGTCGTCCCGAACGGCGTCGACGTGCCCGCCGACCCGGCCGGGCCGGCCGGGCGGGCGGTGCCGCGGATCGGCGCGCTGGGCCGGCTGACCGCGCAGAAGGGCTTCGACGTGCTGCTCGACGCCGTCCGGCTGCTGACCGGCGACGGCGTGGCGGTCGAGGTGGTGGTCGGCGGCGAGGGGCGGGACGGCGACCGGCTGCGCGCCGCGGCGGCCGGCCTGCCGGTCACCTTCCGCGGCTTCGTCGACGACGTCCGCGGCTTCCTCGCCGGCCTCGACGTCTTCTGCCTGCCCTCGCGCCGCGAGGCGCTGCCCCTGGTGCTGCTGGAGGCCATGGCCGAGGGGCTGCCGTGCGTGGCCACCGACGTGGGGGACGTCGCGGCCGCGGTCGGCGCCGACGCGGTCGTCGTCCCGCCGGAGGACGCCGGGGCGCTCGCCGCGGCGCTGGCCGGCCTGCTCGCCGACCCGGCCGCGCGCGCGGAGCTGGGCCGGCGCGCGCGGGCCCGGGCGGTCGCCGCGTTCGACGCCGACCTCATGGCCCGCCGGACGTTCGCCGTCCTCCCGGCCCCGGGCGGTCCAGCCAGCCGACCACCAGGACGTGCGGGAGCGTGAGCGCGGCCAGCACCGGCACGTCGGTGGCCACGAACGCCCGCCACCCACCGGCGGCCGACCACAGCAGCGCGAGGACGACGATCACCACCACCGTGGGCAGCGCCGCCTGCCCGGCGAAGCGCCGCAGCGGCCGGCCCAGCCGACCGGCGACCAGGTCGTCGCGGTTGCCCGGGTCCTCGGCCACGACGCGGGCCACGTGCCGGACCGCGTGCCAGCAGCCGAACCAGACCCCGAACGCCGCCAGCGGAGGGACGACCAGCACCAGGGCGGTCAGGACACCCAGCTCGGCGGCGTCCAGCCACCGGCGGGCGCCCAGCAGCGTCCCGGCCAGCACGGCGGTGGCGGCCAGGACGACGCCGAGGACGACGGCCGTCAGCTCCGGCGGCAGGCGACCGCCGGACCCGGGGACGACCGCGGCGACGACGGCGGCGGTCTCCTCGGCGCCGCGGACCAGCGGCACGAGCAGCACCAGCGACCCGACGACGACGGTCGCGGGCACCCGGCGCCGCACCGGGCGGCCGGCGCGCAGGTCGGCGAAGGCCGTCTCCCCGCTGCCGAAGTGCCACACGGAGACGGCGACGAACGCCAGCAGGGCCGCACCGGGGATGGCGCGGAAGGCGAGCCAGCCGGCCGCGGCGAGGACGGCGTAGCCGGCGGTGAACCCGGCGAGCACCCGCGGCCGCCAGCCCAGCCGGAACCCGGGGACCAGGTGGTCCACCGCCCCGTGCGGCAGGCCGAGCAGCAGCCCGGCCACCAGCACGACCGGGGCCGCGTCCCCCCAGCCGCCCGGGACGGTCAGCCCCACCAGGCACGCCGCCCCCGCCGCTGCCATCGAGACCGCGGTGGCGGCGCGGACGGGGCGGCCGAGGACCTCCGGGGGCGGCCGTCGCCCAGGGGCCGAGGCGGACGGGACCCGGCTCCCGACGGCCGGCGTGGGGGGCATCGTGCTCCTCGGAGAGGGGACTCGACCGCGCCGCCGGTACCCCGCGTGGGGTGGTCCACCCGTCGACACCCGGCCGCCGAGGGTGTCCGCCCCAGTGGGTGTGCGCACCCCCGCTGCGGGGAACCGGACCCCCATGAGCAAGAAGACGAACCAGCAGGAGCAGCAGGCCGCTGTCCGCCAGGCGAAGAAGGAGGGACTCTCGCCCAGCGAGGCCGGCGTGACCACCGGCGCGAGCAAGCAGACGCGGCACGTGAGCACGGGGGACGACCGGCACGAGCACTCCAGCGCGCAGGGCAAGAGCAAGACCTGATCCCCCGGGCCCCAGCCGAGACCGAGCGCCCCGAGAGAGGACACCCATGGCCATCGCCACGATCAACCCCGCCACCGGCGAGACGCTCCAGACCTTCGAGCCACTGTCCGACGACGCCGTCGACGAGCGGATCGCCCGGGCGGCCGCGGCGTTCGAGTCCTACCGGCTGACCAGCCCGCGGCAGCGGGCCGGCTGGCTGCGGGCCGCCGCCGACGTGCTCGACGCCGACGCCAAGAGCGTCGCCGAGCTCATGACCACCGAGATGGGCAAGACGCTGGCGTCGGCGCAGGCCGAGGTCGGCAAGTGCGCCAAGGGGCTGCGCTACTACGCCGAGCACGGCGAGCAGATGCTGCAGCCGAAGCCGGCCGACGCGGCCGCGGTCGGCGCGGTCGAGGCCTACGTGGTCCACCAGCCGCTGGGCGTGGTCCTGGCGATCATGCCGTGGAACTTCCCGCTCTGGCAGGCGATCCGCTTCGCCGCCCCGGCGCTCATGGCCGGCAACGTCGGCCTGCTCAAGCACGCCAGCAACGTGCCGCAGACCGCGCTGTACCTCGAGGAGCTGTTCCGCAAGGCCGGCTTCCCCGACGACGTGTTCCAGACGCTGCTCATCGGATCCGGCGCGGTGGAGCGGGTGCTGCGGGACGACCGGGTGGTGGCCGCCACCCTGACCGGCAGCAACGCCGC
>DASQXT010000535.1:0-17400 GCA_035639575.1 Geodermatophilus sp. | reverse complement strand
GTGCCACGCCGCGAGCCCCCCGGCCGCGGCGTGGCACCGCCGGCGTCCGCACCGCGACAATGGAGCCCGATGACGACCAGCGGCCCGGGACACCCCGACGACGTCCCCGAGAACGGCGAGGCGCGCGGGATCTCCGTGCTGCAGAACGGGCTCGCCGTCCTGCGGGCCTTCTCCGTCGACGAGCCGGTCCTGGGCGTCTCGGAGATCGCCGGCAAGGTGGGCCTGCACAAGAGCACGGTCTCCCGCATCCTGGCCACCCTCGAGCTGGAGGACCTGGTGGAGCGGGACCCCACGACCCGGCGGTTCCGCCTCGGTCTGGGGATCATCGCGCTGGCCGGCCCGCTGCTGGCCGACCTCGACGTCCGCCGCGTCGCCTACCCGGTGCTGCAGGACCTCAGCCGCCGCACCGGCGAGACGGCGGCCCTCATGGTCTGGGACGGCGGGGAGGCCGTATGCGTCGAGCAGGTGCCCAGCTCCCACCAGGTCAAGCACACGACCCCGCTGGGGACCCGCTACAACACCGCCGCGAGCTCCTCGGTGCAGGTCTTCCTGGCCCAGCTGGACCCCTTCGCCGTCCGCAGCCTGCTGATGAAGGGCGTGGTCGACCACCCCGGGCTCACCGAGGTGGCCCTGGACGCCTACCTGGTCAGGCTCCGGGAGATCGCCGAGCAGGGGTACGCGGTGAACTACGGCGAGACCTCGTTCGAGGAGGTGGGGGTGGCGGCGCCCGTGTTCGACCACCGCGGTGAGCCGGTCGCGGCGGTGCTGGTCTCCGCGCCGCGGTTCCGCATCTCCACCGAGCAGCTCGGTCTCATCCGGGACGCCGTGGTCGGCGCCGCCGGGGAGGTGAGCTCCCGCCTCGGCGGGATCTGAGGGAGGACCGCGGCCCCCGTGCAGGGTCCCGCCGCAGGCCCCGTCCCCGGCCCCCTGCAGGGTCCCGTCACGAGCTTGCGAGTGGTGGGGGGCAGGGGGTCCTTCGTCAGAGTCCGTGGCGCAGCCGCAGCGCCAGGTGCAGTGGGAGGACCCGGTCGGTGCCGGTCGGGTCGCCGCCGATCATCCGGAACGCCCGCTCCAGGCGTCCGTAGAGGGACTGGCGCTGCAGGTGCAGGACCTCCGCCGTCCGCGTCTTGCTGCACCCGGAGTCGAGGTAGACCTCGAGCGTGTGCATCAGCGTCTCGCGCTCGCCGGGCCGCAGCGAGAGCAGCATCGCCAGCTGGCCGTGGACGAACTGCTCGCGCCGGGGCCGGAGGTCCTCGGCGCCGAGCAGCATCTCGACGGCCGTGGTGGTCGTGTCGACCACCGACCCCGGTCCGTAGGGCGACCGCTGCTGCACCGACGAGACCGCGAGCTCCATCGACGTGGGGACCGACGCCAGGTCAGGGACCACCGGGCCGACCCCGACGACCACCGAGTCCAGGGTGCGGGCCCACTCCCGCAACCCGGCGACGAGTGCGGTGCGGTGGGTCGCCGCACCCCGGCGGTCCGGCAGGGACACGATGGCCCGGATCTCCGTGTCCGCGGTGTCCATCGCGATCCGGCCGTGGCGGCGCAGCAGGTCGTCCAGGCCCGGGAGGCCGGCGCTCGTGGCGGCCGTCACCAGGGCGACCGCCACGACCGGGTCCTGCGGGTCGAACCCGATGAGCTGACCGAGGTGGACCAGCCGGCCGCGCTCCTGCGGGACCCGGTACGCCGTCCGCGCCAGCTCGCTGGCCGCGAGGTCCCGGGTCGACGGCGGGTGGCTGCGCAGCAGGGCCAGCCCGATCGCCTCGCCGGCCCGTTCGCTGACGATCGCCAGCAGGTCCAGGTCGGTGTCCGGCCCCGGCCAGAACACCAGGGTGGCCGCGTGCGCTCCCCGGACGCTGATCCGGGAGGTCGTGCCGGCGAGCGGCCGAGGGGGTGGGTCGGCGGCGTCGCCGCCGGGGTACGCGCTGATCAGCCGCCCCGCGCTGGTGAACAGGGCCACCGGGACGGCGGTCCGCTCTCCCAGCACCTCCAGCAGTTCCCGGAGGTCCCCGCCGCGGGCCAGGATGCCGGACAGGGCGTGCGCGAGCTCCCCGCCGTACCGGAGCCGGGTGACCGACTCGTCGACCAGCTCGGCGTTGACCGCCTCGGCCACGTCGACGAACGGGATCCGCCGGCACAGCTCGACCACCGGGAAGCCGAGGGCCTCGGCCTCGTCCAGCACCGCCGCGGGGACGGCGGGCAGGCTCGGGCCGGTCTCGATCGCCACGCCCGCGACGTTCCGCTCGGCGAGCTGCCGGACGTAGCGGCGCTGCTCGGGAGGAGGAGCCGCGGCCAGCATCCCCCCGCCGGTCAGCAGCAGCTCGCCGCCGCGGAGCAGCGACGCGATCTCGATGACCTCGCTCGAGTGGATCCACCGCACCCGGCGCTGCAGGCCGGCCGACCCCGCGCGCACGCACGGTGCACCGGGGGTCAGGCTGGGGTGAGCGAGCACCCGCTCGAGCGTCAGGTGCACGACACTTCGTCAATCCGACTGCTCGGCATGCCTGACAGGATGCGTCTTGTCGCTTGTGATGCACAACACCCACGATGTGGCGACCCGAGAGCGTATCCGTCCCACCGGAGGCCCGCCCGCCATGTCAGCCAACCCCGAACCGACGTCGATCCACGACGTCGAGGAGCAGCTCCAACCGATCCCCGAGAGCTCCCGCACCACGAACGTGTCCGGTCAGTTCTGGATCTGGTGCGGCGCGAACATCGCACCGATCAACTGGGTCCTGGGCGCGCTGGGCATCAACCTCGGCCTGGGTCTCTCCGACACCCTCGTCGTCCTGGTCCTGGGCAACCTGATCGGCATGGGGCTGTTCGGGCTGTTCGTGCTGCTGGGGCAGCGGACCGGCGTCACCGGGATGGTCCTGGGCCGAGCCGCCTTCGGTCGCCGCGGCAACTACCTGCCCTCGGTCATCCAGGCAGCGCTGTCCATCGGCTGGTGCGCGGTCAACACCTGGATCATCCTCGACCTGGTCATGGCGCTGCTGGGCAAGCTCGGCGTCGTCGACCCGGCGGCGGAGAACTACGCGGCGAAGATCGCCGTCGCCGCCCTCCTCATGGCCATCCAGGTGGCGATCTCCTGGCTCGGCTACCGGGCGATCTCGGCCTTCGAGCGGTGGACCGTCCCCCCGACCATCGCCGTGCTCGTCCTCATGTCGGTCGTCGCCTGGTTCTTCCTGGACATCGACTGGTCCTACGCCGGCCCGGAGGGCGCCGTCCTGTCCGGGAGCGCGCGGATCGCGGCGATGACGGCGATCATGACCGCCATCGGCATCGGCTGGGGGATCACCTGGTTCACCTACGCGGCCGACTACTCGCGCTTCGTCAGCACCCGGATGCCCCGCCGCAAGCTCTACCTGGCCAGCACGCTGGGCCAGTTCCTCCCGGTCGTCTGGCTGGGCGTGCTCGGCGCGACCCTGGCGACGAAGAACGGCTCCGTGGACCCGGGTCAGCTGATCGTCGAGAACTTCGGCGCGCTGGCCATCCCGGTGCTGCTGCTGGTGCTCCACGGCCCGATCGCGACCAACATCCTCAACATCTACACCTTCTCGGTGGCGACCCAGGCGCTGGACGTCAAGATCCCGCGCCGCAGCCTGAGCATGCTGGTCGGCGTCCTGTCCATGGCCGTCGTGGTCTTCTTCATCTTCCAGGAGAACTTCGCGACGGTCCTGGACACCTGGCTGATCGGGCTGGTCGCCTGGGTGGCCACGTGGGGTGGGATCATGCTCGTCCACTACTACCGGATCGAGCGCGACAGCGTCCGCGTCGACCGGCTCTTCGACCCCGTCGGGACGCGCCGTCTGCCGAACGTGAACCGGGCCGGCTTCACCGCCTTCTTCGCCGGGATCCTCGCGACCTGGCTGTGCATGTACGGGCTCGTCCCGGCCCTCCAGGGCCCCGTCGCGGTGGCCATGGGTGGCGTGGACCTGAGCTGGCTCGCCGGCGGGCTGACCAGTGCCCTCGTGTACGCGCTGCTCGGCCCGGCCGTCGCCACCAGGTACCGCGGCGCGTCGGCTCCGGCCGACGTCCGCACCGCGCCCGGCGCGCCGGCGCCGCGGGTCGCCCCCGCCGCCGACGCCTCGGGCGCCCCGGAGGTGATCGCGTGACCGTCTCCTGGCCCGAGGGCAGGCGCGCCGCGGCCGCCTTCACCTTCGACGTCGACGCCGAGTCCTGCGTGCTGGCGCACGACCCCGCCGCCTCGTCCCGCATGTCGCTGATGAGCCACCAGTCCTACGGCCCCCGGGTCGGCGTGCCGCGGCTGCTGCGACTGCTGGCCCGCCAGCAGGTGACGGCCACCTTCTTCGTCCCGGGGTTCACCGCCGACACGTACCCGGACACGGTCCGGCAGATCGTCGACGCCGGACACGAGATCGCCCACCACGGCTACCTGCACGAGCCGATGCAGGGCCTCACCGCCGAGGCCGAGGCCGAGTACATCGACCGGGGCCTGGAGGCGCTGGACCGGTTGGGGGTGCGGCCGGTCGGCTACCGGGCGCCCTGGTGGGAGATGAACTGGCACACGGCCGACCTGCTCGTCGACCGGGGGTTCCTGTACGACTCGAGCCTGCTGGACGGCGACGTCCCGTACCGGTTCACCGGCGAGAGCGGCCGGGGCAGCCTGGTGGAGATCCCCGTCGACTGGACGCTGGACGACTGGGAGCAGTACGCCTTCTACCCCGGGTGGACCGGCAGCGGCGTCATCGAGAGCCCGGCGAAGGTGCACGAGATGTGGCTGCTGGAGGCGCAGGCGCACCACGCCGAGGGCGGCTGCTTCGTGCTCACGAACCACCCGTTCATCTCCGGGCGCCCGTCCAAGGCGGTCGCGCTGGAGCGGCTGATCGAGGACGTGCGGGCCCTGGACGGGATGTGGGTCGCGCCGCTGGGCGAGATCGCGCGGCACGCCGCCGCGACGGTGGAGGAGGTGCGCCGGATCCGGCGGGTGGAGTGCCCCGAGGGGTACTTCGACCGCACCGGCCGACCGGTGGCGACCCCTGCCGCAGGTCACTGACCCGGCGCACCGGCGGCGAGGACCCCCGGTCCACCTCGGGCCGGGGGTCCTCGTGCGTCTCGGCGCGCTCGGCGCAGGACCCGGCAGCGACGTCGCGGCCTCGGTGCGACGGGGACGACCGCCCCGCCGTGGGCTCCGGCTGCCGACTGCCGGCAACGACGGCGTGCCGATCCTCACCGGTGGAGCCCCTCGTGCACCTGCCCGGCCCCCGGCAGGCTGGGGCCCACAGGAGGTGCACGGTGCTCACTCACGACGAACAGCGAGCCTGGGACCAGATCCGGCGTGGTTGGTCTGCGGAGGCGGAGGAGCCAGCATGTCCGGCGCTCGACCCGACGGTCCGGCGGCTCCGCTCCTCCACCCCGACGGCCCTCCGCGCCGCGGTCGTCGCCGGCGGCTGCCTCGCCGTCCTGCTGGTCGTCCTCGGGGCCCCGGTCGCCGGCCTGGCCATCGCGGTCGCCACCGTCCCCCAGTGGCTGCTGTGGCGCTGCTGGCCGCTGCTGGACAGCGGTGCCGGCCGTGACGCCGCCACGGCGACCCGGGGCGCCCTCCTCGACCGGGAGGGGCACCCGTCGTCGGGGGAGCCCCGCCGGCGCGCCACGGGGACGGCGTGACCCCGGTCGCCCCTGGGGCCCCGCGCCCGGCCACCCGCCGGGCCGCGGTGCTCGGCGTGCGAACCGCGGACGACGTCATGGACCGGCGTCCTCCGACGGTCGACCAGGACACGTCGCTGTGGGGCGCGTGGGGACGGCTCCGCGGGGCGAGCTGCCGGCACCTCGTGGTGGTCGACCGGCGCCTGCACCCCGTGGGTGTGCTCGAGGAGCGGGATCTGGCGCTGCGCCGGCCGCCCGGCCCGTTCGACGCGCACCGCGTCCCGCTCCGGCGCCTGGTGCGCGGAGGGCCCCAGCCGCAGGCGCGCAGCGGGAACGACCTCGCCACGGTCGCCCGCACCATGCTGACCGCCTGCACCGACGCCGTCCCGGTGGTCGACGACGACGGCCGGTTGCTCGGCCTGGTCACCGCACGGCACTGCGTCGAGCTGGTGGCCCGCCGCGGGGTGGTGTAGGCCGGCGGCGCGCCCGACCGGCCGAGACGCCGGCCGCCGTCGTCCCGACCTCACGCCCAGGGCAGCCGGCTGCGGGTGCCCCAGTAGTCCTCGGGGTCCTGCCGCTCGACCAGCCCGCCGACGTCGAGGCCGGCGACCCGGGGCGCGTCCGCGTTGCTCGCCAGCTGGGCCACGGTCACCGCGCCGCTGAGCACGACGTCGCACCACGGCCGGGCGAGCGCCGCCCCGAGCGCGAGGGCGTCGACCCCGACGCCGTGCTCCCGGGCGGCCGCGGCGAGCGGGCTGTCGGTCGGCACCCCGTGGTCGGTGAGGCGCCCGTTGGCCACGCCCTCCTTGACGACGACCCGCAGGCCGGCGGCGTGCGCCTCGGCCAGCGCGTCGCCCACGGACGTCTCCAGCAGGTTCCAGGTCGACTGCACGCTGGAGAACAGCGGCCGGCCGCCGACGGTGAGCCCCAGGCCGCGGCGGACGGCGGCGGCCTGCTCCGGCCCGGACGTCGAGAACCCGATCTCGGTGCCGCCGTCCCGGACCTCGGCCAGCCGGCGCTGCAGCGGCGCGTCGTCCCACAGCGGGCTCTCCGCGGTCAGCGAGTGCACCTGGTAGAGCCGCAGCCAGGGGCCGAGCAGCTCGGTGCTCTCCCGGTACTGGCGCTCGAACGCCGCCGCGGTGTGCTCCTTGACCTCGTGGCGGTCGGCGTCGGTGCGCCAGTCGCCGGTGTACCGGTAGCCCCACTTGCTGGCGACGAACGGCACCTGCTCGCGGCCCTGCAGCCAGGCGGCGAGGAACTCCTCGGCGCGCCCGTAGGAGCGGGCCGCGTCGACGTAGCCGATGCCCAGGGACGCCGCGGTGTCGAGCAGCTCGGCGGTGCGGGCGCGCAGCGCCGCGGGTGACCGGTCGGCGGGCAGGTCGCGGTCGCGGCCCAGGGTGATGTAGGCGGGCCGTCCCACCGCCGCCAGGCCGAGCCCCAGCACCGCGCGCGGGGTGCCTCCGGTCATCGTCGTCCCCTTCCCCGGGTCAGTCCCGCACGTGCACGTCGAGCGCCAGCGGCAGGACGCCGGACGACGGCCCCACGTGCAGCCGGAACCGGCCCGCCTCGGTGGCCCACCGGTGCCCGGCCTCGTCCCAGTGCTGGTAGGTGCGCTCGGGCAGCTCCACCGTCACGGCCACCTCCTCCGCCGGGTCGGCCTCCCCCACGGCGAAGCCGGCCAGCCAGCGGAGCGGCCGCTCGACCGCGCCGTCCGGTCGGGCGGCGTACACCTGCACGACCTCCCGTCCCCGCCGGCTGCCGGTGTTGCGCAGCCGCACGGTGACCGCCGCGGCGCTCCCGTCGGCGGACAGGTACTCCCAGGTGGTGTAGCCGAGGCCGGAGCCGAACCGGAACCGCGGCTCGCGGCCGTCGCGGTCGTGACGGCGGTGGCCGACGAACAGGCCCTCGTCGTAGCGCAGCGTCCCGTCGACCGGCCGGGGGGAGGGCAGGCCCTCCTCGTCGGCCGGCCAGGTGACCGGCAGCCGGCCGCCGGGCTCGACGGCGCCCAGGAGGACGTCGGCGAGGGCGTTGCCGTACTCCTGCCCGGGGAACCAGGTCAGCAGCACCGCGTGCACGTCGTCCGCCCACGGCAGCAGCACCGGGGCGCCGGAGTTGACCACCGCCACCGTGCGCGGGTTGGCCTGGACCACCCGGCGGACCAGCTCGTCCTGCCGGCCCGGCAGCGCGAGCGAGGTGCGGTCGAAGCCCTCGCTCTCCACCTCCTCGGTGGTCCCCACGACGACGACGGTCACGTCGGCGTCCCGGGCCAGCGCCACGGCCTGCTCCAGCTCGGCGTCGTCGTCGGTGTCGCGGGCGACGGAGAGCTGGAGCGTCACCGACTCCACGGGCGTGCCCTCGACGCCCCCGGCGGCCTCCGGCACGTGGCCGACGACGACCTCGACCTCCTCGCCGGCCCGCAGCTCCACGGCTCCGGACTCCTGCGGGGGCCGCACCATGGCCTCGACCGGGTCCGCGCCCGGCGGGAGGCCGATCCGGGTGTCCAGGAGGACCTCACCGCCGACCGTGATCCGGAACGAGCCCACGCCGGAGGCACCGATCCGGTGGAGGCCGTCCGCCTCGGCCCGCACGCGGGTGCGCACCTCCACCGCCCGCACCCGGGCCATCGGCAGGCCCGGCCCGTAGGAGCCCAGCCAGGTGAAGGCCGCCGCCTCGCGCACCTCGGTGCCGAGCACGGCGCCCTCCGCGTCGAGGAAGCGGACCTCCACGCCGCGGCCGCCGTCGGGGCGGCGCAGCGGGCCGGGGTCCGCCGGTGGCAGGCGGTGCGTGCTGCGGCCGCCGCGGCCGTGCACGACCTCGACCTCCGGCCCGAGGGCGGCGCGCAGCCCGGCCAGCGGGGAGACGGTGTACGGCGGGAACACCGTGGCGCTGCCGCCGCCGAGGGTGCGGGCCTCGACCGCGTTGGGCCCCAGGACGGCGACCCGTCGCACCCGGCCCCGCTCGAGGGGCAGCAGGGGGCCCTCGCCGGAGGCGGTCGGCTCGTTGCGGGCCAGGACGAACCCCGCGGCGGCGGTGGCCCGCAGCTCCGCGCCGACCTGCTCCGCGGTCCAGCCGGTGGCGTCCCGGCCGGCGACCCCCTCCAGTGCGCCGACCCGCCCGGCCAGCCGGAGCACCCGCAGCACCTTGTCCTCGACCGCCGACCCCGGCACCTCCCCGGCGCGCACCGCCGCGACGAGGGCGCCCCCCCAGGGCCCCCGCGGGCCCGGCATCACCAGGTCCAGCAGGCCGTCCCCGGCGGCGGCGAGCGAGCGGGCGGCGAACCAGTCGGACACGACCACCCCGTCGAAGCCCCACTCGCCCTTGAGGACGTCGCGCTGCAGCGGGCTCTCGGTCATCGTCGTCCCGTTGACGCCGTTGTAGGCGGCCATGACCGCCCAGGCGCCGCCCTCCCGCACGATCGCCTCGAACGGCGCCAGGTACACCTCGCGCAGCACCCGCTCGCCGACCCGGACGTCGGCGGAGAAGCGCTCGGTCTCCTGGTCGTTGGCGACGAAGTGCTTGACGGTGGCCGCGACGCCCTCCTCCTGCAGCCCGCGCACGTAGGCGACGCCGATCCGGCCCGTGAGCAGCGGGTCCTCGCTGAAGCACTCGAAGTGCCGCCCGCCGTAGGGGGTGCGGTGCAGGTTGACGGTGGGGGCGAGCAGCACGTCGACGCCCCGGCGCCGGGCTTCGGCGGCCAGCAGCCGGCCGAGGCGCTCGACGCGGTCGACGTCCCAGGTCGCGGCCAGCGCCGTCGGGGAGGGGACGTTCGCGGAGGTGTCCCGCTCGTCCCAGCGCTCGCCGCGGACGCCGGCCGGACCGTCGGAGACGACCAGGCGGCGCAGCCCGACGGCCGGCTCGGGGCGCAGCGACCAGACGTCCGCGCCGGTCAGCAGGCGCACCTGCTGCCCGAGGTCCAGCCGGTCGAGCCGCGTGCGCAGGTCGTCGTCGGGCACGGGGGGAGCGTCCCCTCCTCGGCGGGGGCAGGCCACCGCAGGGGCGGGTCAGGCCCGGCGGGCGCCGCCGACCGGAGCGCCGTGCGCGGGACGTCGTCCCTCGGGCAGGGTGGGCACCGTGAAGCTGCTGCTGCCCGACTCCGTCCCGCTCGACCCCGCGCTGCCCGAGGGGGTCGAGGCGGTGCGCTACGACGCCGCGGCCCCGGTGCCCGACGAGCACCTGGACGCCGAGGCGCTGGTCGTGTGGGGCAACCGCCCGGGCGACCTGCGCGCCGTCGCCGGCCGGATGCCGCGGCTGCGCTGGGTGCAGACCCTGGCGGCCGGGCCGGACGTCGTCCTGGGCGCGGGCTTCCCCGACGACGTCGTCGTGACCTCCGGCGTGGGACTGCACGACCGGCCGGTCACCGAGCACGCCCTCGCCCTGGTGCTCGCGCTGCTGCGCCGGCTGCCCGAGGCGATCGCCGCGCAGGCCGAGCACCGCTGGGCCTCCGAGCTCGGCGGGCTGCAGCCGCTGCACCCCGACGGCCGGGTGACCACCCTGCTCGGCGCCCGGGTGCTGGTGTGGGGCTTCGGCAACATCGGGCAGAACCTGGCCCCGCTGCTGCAGGCCCTCGGCGCGCAGGTGCGGGGAGTGGGCCGCAGCGCGGGGGAGCGGGCCGGGTTCCCCGTCGTCGCCCAGGACGAGCTGGAGGACGAGCTCCGGCGGACCGACGTCCTGCTGATGATCCTGCCCGCCACCGAGGCCACGACCCACGCGCTGGACGCCGCCCGGCTGGCCGCGCTGCCGCGGCACGCGTTCGTCGTGAACGTCGGCCGGGGGACGACGGTCGACGAGCCCGCCCTCGTCGCCGCCCTCACCGAGGGGGGCATCGCCGGTGCGGCGCTCGACGTCACGGAGGTGGAGCCGCTGCCGGCCGACTCCCCGCTGTGGGACGCGCCGAACCTGCTGCTCACCCCGCACGCCGCCGGTGGCCGGCCGGTCGGTGCCGACGAGCTCGTCGGCGCCAACCTCGAGGCCCTGCTCGCCGGCCGCGAGCTGCGCAACGTCGTGGCGCGCTGACCCGACAGGGGGTCTCTGTCGACAGTCGGCACACCCGCCGGGACGGCGCGGCTACGATGACGGTCGACGAGGAGGCTGCTGCGTGAGCGTTGAGTCACTGTCGGCACTGGACCGGAGCACGTTGCGCGAGCGGTCCCTCGAGGCGCTCCGGTCGGCCATCCTCTCCGGCCGGTACCGGCCCGGCGACCACCTCGGTGAGGTGGAGCTGGCGGGGTCGCTCGGGGTCAGTCGCGGCACGGTGCGCGAGGCGCTGCGGCACCTCCAGCAGGAGGGCCTGGTCACCGCCGGCAACCGCGGCATGCTGCGGGTCAACAGCCTGTCCTCCGCCGAGGTGCACGAGCTCTTCCGCGTCCGGGCCGCCCTCGAGGGGCTCGCCGTCCGGGAGGTCATCGCCTCCCCCCGGCGCGAGGCCGCCGCCGAGGCGCTGCGGGCGGCCGTGGAGCGGCTCTCCGACGAGGACGAGCCCGCCGCGCGGATGGAGGCCGACCTGGCCTTCCACCTGCTGCTCTGCCAGCTGTCCGGGAACTCCATGCTGGTCGAGGCGTGGCAGCGGCTCGAGGGCCGGATGCGGGTCGCCATCCTCAACGGCGCGGCCTGGCAGGCGCCGATGATGGCGCGCGACCGGCACGTCCCGATCGTCGAGGCCATCGAGCGCGGGGACGTCGAGGCGGCCGTCCGGGTCGTCGACGAGCACATGGCCGGCGCCGCCGAGCACTTCGCGCAGGCCACCGAGTCCGCCTGAGCCTCCCGATCTGAGGGGGCGGCCGCCGACGGCCGCCCCCTCCGTCGTGTTGCCTCCGGGCTGACCTGCGCCGATGCAGGCGACTCAAAGTGACCCTTGACACCGTGACGGCCGCCACTCACTCTAGTCAGCAGTTGACTGTCAACAGTCGACGGACAACGGGGAACCGACACCCACCCGCCCACTGGAGGTCACCGTGACCGAGCGGCACCCACCCGTCCGCGATCCGCACCTCGAGGAGGTCGCCGCCTGGCACCCGATCGACGGCACCCCGACCAAGAAGAAGGTCGCGGTCGGCTGCTCCATCGGGGCGACGATCGAGACCTACGACTTCATCGGCTTCGGCACCGCCGCGGCCCTGTACTTCAACGAGGCGTTCTTCCCGGCCAACGACCCGCTGTCGGGCACGCTGCTGTCCTTCGCCACGCTGGGCGTCGGCTTCGCGGTGCGTCCCCTCGGCGGGATCATCGGCGGCTACCTCGGTGACCGGATCGGCCGCAAGCCGGTCCTCGTCGGCTCCCTGCTGCTCATGGGGATCGCGACGGTGCTCATCGGCTGCCTGCCCACCTACCAGCAGGTCGGCGTGTGGGCCCCGATCCTGCTGGTCGCGGTCCGGGTCGTGCAGGGGCTGGCGTTCGGCGCCGAGTGGGGCGGGGCCATCCTGATGTGCTTCGAGCACGCCCCCTGGCGCAAGAAGGGCCTCTACACCGGCATCACCCAGGCCGGCTTCCCGGTCGGGCTGCTGCTGGCGAACCTGGCGTTCCTGGCCAGCGTGCCGCTGGGCGGCTCGTGGGCGTGGCGGGTGCCGTTCCTGCTCAGCGCCGTGCTGATCGTCGTCGGCATCCTCATCCGGCTCAAGCTGGAGGAGTCCCCGGAGTTCGAGGAGCTCAAGGAGGAGGGCGAGGTCTCCAAGAACCCGCTCATCGAGGTGCTGCGCGACGACTGGCGCAACATCCTGCGTGCCTTCTGCCTGCGCAGTGCCGAGACCGCCGGCTACGCCGTCTCGGTCACCTTCATGCTGTCCTACCTGGTCGCCGAGGGACTCGCCGAGCGGGCGGTCAGCCTGACCGCGCTGATGGTGGCGGCCGGCATCGGGATCTTCGCCACGGTCTTCTGGGGCGCGCTGACCGACCGGATCGGGCGGCGCCCGGTGTACCTGATCGGCACCGCCGTGACCCTGCTCTGGGGCATCCCGCTGTTCCTCGTCATCAACACGGGTGTGGCGGCGGTCATCGTGCTCGCCTTCGTCGTCAGCTACGCGGTCTGCCAGAACTCGCTCGCCGGCGTGCAGGGCGCCTGGTTCCCGGAGCTCTTCGCGACCAAGACCCGCACCACCGGAGCCTCGCTGGCCTACCAGCTGTCGGCCGTCGTCTCCGGCTTCACCCCGCTGATCGCCACGGCGCTGTACGGGGCGTTCGGGTGGATCGGCCCGGCCCTGCTGTTCAGCGGCTACGGCCTGCTGGGCCTGGTCGCCGCACTGGTCACCCGCGAGACCTGGGGGCCGGCCGAGCGCGAGGAGGTCGCCGCGCTCGAGGCGGCCGTCCGGGCGCCGTCCGCCGTCCCCCACCCCAACCCCCGGACGTCCGAGCACCGGCCGACGGCCGACTCGGCGACCGACTGAGCCCACTCCCGAGGAAGGAACACGACATGACCTCGCTGACCACACCGCAGGCCGCACCGGCCGCCGGTGACCGGGCGGAGCGGATCGAGCGCATCCGCCAGGCCGCGTACCGGATCCGCCGCAACGCCCTCGACATGGGGGAGGTGCAGGGCCAGGGCTACATCGGGCAGGCGCTCGGCGTGGCCGACGTCCTGGCCACCGTCTACACCGACCAGCTCCGGTACCGCCCGGAGGACCCGCACTGGGCCGACCGGGACCGCTTCCTGCTCTCCATCGGCCACTACGCCATCGCCCTCTACGCGGCGCTGGCCGAGGCCGGGACCATCCCGGCCGAGGAGCTGGAGACCTACGGCTCCGACGAGTCGCGGCTGCCGATGTCGGCCATGGCCTCCTACACGCCGGGCGTGGAGATCTCCGGCGGCTCGCTCGGCCACGGGCTGGCCGTGGCCGCCGGGATGGCCCTCGGGCTGCGCCACCAGGGCAACGGGGCGCGGGTGTTCAACCTGCTCTCCGACGGCGAGCTGGACGAGGGCTCGACCTGGGAGGCCGCGCTGGCCTGCGCCCACCACGAACTGGACAACGTGACCGCGATCGTCGACGTCAACGCGCTGCAGGCCGACGGCCCCACCGCCGGGGTGCTGCGCACCGAGCCGGTGACCGACAAGTGGCGCGCCTTCGGCTGGCACGCCCTGCGCGTCGACGGCAACGACGTCGCCGCGCTCGTCGACGCCCTCGACGAGCTCCGCGCGCACCGCGGCTCGCCCGGGGTGCTCATCTGCGACACCCGCATCGGATGCGGAGTGCCGCTGCTCGAGGGCCGGGAGAAGGCCCACTTCATGCGGGTGGAGGAGCACGAGTGGCAGATCGCCCGCGACCAGCTGCAGGAGGGAATGGCCCGATGACCAGCACCGCGCCGAAGAAGCGGCTCACCACCTCGGCGATGATCGCCTCGTTCGCCGACCCCGGTCAGCGCACCGCCAGCGCACCGTTCGGGCACGCGCTCAACCGGCTCGCCGAGCAGCGCCCCGAGATCGTCGGCCTGTCCGCCGACCTGGCCAAGTACACCGACATGCACGTGTTCCGCGACGCCCACCCGGACCGGTTCTTCCAGATGGGCATGGCCGAGCAGTCGCTGCTGGGCGCGGCGGCCGGCATGGCGGAGGTCGGGCTGGTGCCCTTCGCCTCCACCTACTCGGTCTTCGCCACCCGGCGGGCCTACGACTTCCTCTGCCTCGACATCGCCGAGCCCGGGCTCAACGTCAACGTGGTCGGGGCGCTGCCCGGCCTGACCACCGGGTACGGGCCCAGCCACCAGGCCACCGAGGACCTCGCGATCCTCCGCGGCTGCCCGGGCCTGACCATCGTCGACCCCTGCGACTCGGTCGACATCGAGCAGGCCGTGCCCGCGCTGGCCGACGCCCCCGGCCCCACCTACCTGCGACTGCTCCGCGGGGCGGTGCCGACGGTGCTCGACGAGTACGACTACCGCTTCGAGCTCGGCAAGGCCGCCGAGCTGCGCACCGGGCGGGACGTCGTCCTCATCTCCACCGGGCTGATGACGATGCGGGCCCTGCAGGCCGCGGCCCGGCTGGAGGCCGACTCCGTGGACGTCGCCGTCCTGCACGTGCCGACGATCAAGCCGCTGGACACCGAGGCCATCCTGCGGGCCGCCCGCACCGACCGGCTCGTCGTCACATGTGAGAACCACACCGTCGTCGGCGGCCTGGCCGAGTCGGTCGCCTCCACCCTCGCCTTCGCCGGGGTGGGGACCCGCGTGGTGCCCATCGCCCTGCCCGACGAGTTCCTCGCCGCCGGTGCCCTGCCCACGCTGCACGACCGCTACGGCCTGTCGACCGACGCCGTCGTCGCCCGGGTCCGGGACGAGCTCAGCGGTCCCGCCCGACACCGCCCGCCGACGTCCCCGCACGTCGCAGCAGCACCTGCCGACCCCGCCCCCGCCACCGCCTGAGATCCCTGGAGGAACCCGTGTCCGTCTCCGACAAGACCGTCGTCATCACCGGCGCCGGCTCCAAGCGCGGCATCGGCCGCGCCACCGCCCACACCCTCGCCGCCGCCGGCTGGAACGTCGCGATCCTCGACCTCGACGAGGCCAGCGCCAAGGACGCCGCCCACGAGGTGGCCGAGCGCAACGGCGTGCAGGCCGTGGGCGTCGGCTGCGACATCACCGACGAGGCGTCCGTCGACAACGCGCTGGCCGTCCTCGACGGCGCGCTGCCGCCGGTCGGGGCCCTGGTCAACAACGCCGGCATCACCTCGCCCACGCCCTTCCTCGAGGTCGGCGGCGCGGAGTGGGACCGCATCTTCGCGGTCAACGTGCGGGGCGCGTTCAACGTGACCCGCCGCCTGGCGCCCGGCATGGCCGAGCGGGGCTTCGGCCGAATCGTCTTCCTCTCCTCGGTGTCGGCCGAGCGGGGCGGCGGGGTCTTCGGCGGGGTGGCCTACTCCGCCGCCAAGGCCGCCGAGCTCGGCTTCACCCGGGCGCTGGCCCGCGAGCTGGGGCCGCACGGCATCACCGTGAACGCCGTCGCGCCGGGGCTGATCGACACCGACATCACCGGCGGCGCCCTGGAGGGGGAGCGCAAGCAGCAGCTGCTCGCCGGGATCCCCGTGGGCCGCAACGGCCGGCCCGCCGACGTCGCCGACCTCATCACCTACCTGTGCCGCGAGGAGACCGGGTACGTGACCGGCGCGACCTACGACGTCAACGGCGGCTCGCACATCCACTGAGGACCCCGTCCTCCTCACCGCTCGCGAGCTCGCGGCGAGCCTCTGGACGGGGCCGGGGAGACCCAGGGCCGGCTGTCCCACTGCGGTGGGGCGGCCGGCCCTGGCGCGTTCAGCGGGGTGTCGTACCGCTCGGGCGGAAGGGCGCGCCGTGGCCGGGGACGACGAGCGTGGCGAGCCCGAGCACCCGCTCCCGCTGGCGCCGCAGCTCGTCTCGGTCGGGGGAGTAGGGGTCGTCGGCCGGGCCCTCACCGGTCCACCACAGGTGGGTGAGCGCGACGACGTCGTCGGGCGTGCCCACCAGCGTCGTGACGTCCTGCGGGGTGTGCCCCGGCGTGGCCAGCAGGCGGACCGACGGGGTGAGGTCGACGCCGTCGGCCTCCCGCCGGGTGAACACGTCGCCCTCGATCACCGACTGGAAGTCGTGCACCGGCACCACCGGGAACAGCGCCACGTTGAGCGTGTGGTCGAGGTGGTGGTGGCTGAGCACGATGTCGGTGACGTCCTCGGGCGCGACGCCGAGCTCGCGCAGCGGGCGCAGGATGAGCTCCCGGTCGGCCACCATGCCGGGGTCGACGAGCACGACCCGCCCGGCGTCGCGCACCAGGGTCACCGTCCCCGCCACGTGCGGGACGCGGGCGTAGCCCTCGACCAGGACGTCGACGCGGGCGGTGCGGGAGAGGTCGGCCACCCGCGGACCGTAACCCGGGCTCAGCCCGCCAGCGAGCGGCGCAGCGCCTGCACCGAGGCGGCCGCACCCGAGCCGGTCATCACCACGCCGGCGTGGTCGTGCCCGGGCAGCAGCTCCGCCGTCACCAGGCCGTCCGACGCGGCCACCACCGCGGCCACCTCGTCGTCGGTGTAGGCCGGCGTCGACCCGGCGCCGACGCTCCACTCGGCGTACAGCAGCTGCGTGGGCACCGACAGCCGGCGCAGCGCGTCGGCGGCGGTGTCGGTGAGGAAGACGTCGGCGGCGTCGTCGACCAGCGCCCGGCCGTCCAGCCGCACCCGGCCGCCGTCCCGGCCCCGTTCCAGGTCGTGCGCCAGGCAGGTGGTCAGGTGCGGGTCGGCCCGGTCGAGCAGCGGCGCGGTGTGCGTCACCACGAAGTCGACGTAGCTCGCCAGGTCGGGCCAGTCGGTGCCGAGCCGGGCGGTGCGGTCGGCGAAGGCCGCCTCCAGCTGTTCACGGCTCGTGGGCCGGCGCACCATCGGCGGCCCGCCGTCGAGCAGGGTCAGGCTGCGCACCCGCTCCGGTGCGGTGGCCGCGAGCTGCACGGCGACGAAGCCGCCCAGCGACATGCCGAGGACGTCGACGGTCCCCAGCCCCAGCGCGTCGAGGACCGCGAGCTGGTCGGCGACGTGCCCGGCCAGGGTCGAGGCGTCCGACCGCGAGGTGCTCCACCCGCGGCCGCTGAGGTCGGCGGCGACCAGGTCGACGTCCGGCGCCGCGGCGAGCGTCCAGGACCACAGCCGCGAGGTGCTGCTGAGGCCGTGGACCGCCAGCACCGGCCGGGTGCTGCCCGGTCGCCGCCAGGCGTGCACGCAGCGGCCGTCGGGCCGCCGGACCTCGACGTGCTCGGGGAGGTCGTCGGCGCTCACGCGGACACCGCGTCGGGGAAGACCTTCCCGGGGTTGAGGATGCCGTGCGGGTCGCGCGCGGCCTTCACCG
>DASQXT010000534.1:0-3146 GCA_035639575.1 Geodermatophilus sp. | reverse complement strand
GGCGTGCAGGGCGTCGGCGGCGGTGGTCGCGGGATCGGCGCCGCGCCGTCCCCACTGCCGCCGGGTGCGGGCCAGGGCGCGCTGGACGGCGTCCTCGGCGCGGTCGGGGTCGCCGGTCAGCCGGAGGGCCTCGGCGAGCAGGCCGGCGCGCTCGGCGGCGACGAAGCGGCGGAAGGCCGCGTCGGCGCCCTCGGTCATGCCGGCCAGTGTGCGCCGTGCCGGAGCCGCGGTCTCCCGCTCCGCGGTCGTCCGGGCCCGCCGGTGCGGCTAGCGTCAGCAGCCGTGCAGCTGCCCGACGGACTGGTCGCCGTCGTCAAGCGGGACTGCCCGACGTGCACCCTCGTGGAGCCGGTGCTGCGCGGGCTGGGTGCCGCGGTCTGGTGCCAGGACGACCCGGACTGGTTCGACGGTGACGACACCGGTCTGGAGCTGTCCTACCGGCTGGACATCGAGACCGTGCCGACGCTGCTGCGCGTCGAGCACGGTCGGGAGACCGGCCGGGTCGTGGGGTGGGGCCGGGCACAGTGGGAGGGGCTGACCGGGGTCACCGGGCTCGGTCCCGGGCTGCCCGACCACCGGCCCGGCTGCGGCTCCCTGTCGGTGGACCCCTCACGGGTCGACGAGCTGGAGGCCCGCTACGGTGACGGGCTGGTCAGCCGGCGAGTGCAGTTGGCCGACCTGGAGGACGAGCACGAGGCGCTGTTCGACCGCGGCTGGACCGACGGGCTGCCCGTCGTCCCGCCGACGCCGGAGCGGGTCCTGCGGCTGCTGCGGGGGACGACGCGGGACCCGCGCGAGGTGGTCGCCGTCGTCCCGCCGGACCTCGTGCCGTGCACCGTGGAGAAGGTCGCGGTCAACGCGGTGATGGCCGGGTGCCTGCCCGAGCACCTGCCGGTGGTGCTCGCCGCGGTGGAGGCCGCCTGCGCCGAGGAGTTCGCCCTCCACGGGCTGCTGGCCACCACCTACTTCTCCGGCCCGGTCGTGGTGGTCAACGGCCCGGTCGCCCGGCGGGTGGGCATGAACAGCGGGGTCAACGCCCTCGGTCAGGGCAACCGGGCCAACGCCACGATCGGCCGGGCGCTGCAGCTCGTCGTCCGCAACGTCGGCGGCGGCCGCCCCGGGGAGGTGGACCGGGCCACGCTCGGCAACCCCGGCAAGTACACCTGCTGCTTCGCCGAGCGGGAGGAGGACAGCCCGTTCGCCCCCCTGGCCGCCGACCGCGGTGTGCCCGGGGACGCGGTCACCGTGTTCGCCGGCGCCGGGGTGCAACCGGTGGTCGACCAGCTCAGCCGCGACCCGGAGTCGCTGGCCCGCAGCCTCGCCGCCTGCCTGCGGGTGAACGCCCACCCCAAGTTGCCGATGGGCTTCGACGCCATGCTGGTCGTCTCCCCGGAGCACGGCCGGGTGTTCCGCGAGGCGGGCTGGGACCGGGCGCGGCTGCTCGCCGAGCTCGACGGGCTGCTGCGGCTGCCGGCCGGCGAGCTGGTGCGGGGGGCGGGGGGCATGGCCGAGGGGTTGCCACCGGGGGTCGGGGCCGAGCAGCTGCCGAAGTTCCGCCCGGGCGGTCTGCTCGTGACGCACGCCGGCGGGGACGCCGGTCTGTTCAGCGCGATCATCGGCGGGTGGGTGTCCGGCGAGACGGGGAGCGTCCCCGTGACGAGGGAGGTGCGCGGATGAGGACCGTCCTGGACCCGACCGGCGAGCGCAGGCCGGCGACACGGGAGCTGCTGCCCCGGCCCGGCACGCTGCGCGGCCGGACCGTCGGCCTGCTCGACATCAGCAAGGCCCGCGGGGACGTCGTGCTGGACCGGCTGGAGGAGCTGCTGCGCGCAGACGGGGTGCGGGTGCGCCGGTACCGCAAGCCGACCTTCGCCCGCCCCGCCCCGGTGGACCTCCGGCACGAGATCGCCGAGCACTGCGAGGTGGTCATCGAGGCACTGGCCGACTAGGGCTCGTGCACGTCGTGCAGTGTGCACGACATCGCCGACCTCGAGCGCCGCGGTGTGGTGGGGGTCTTCCTCGCCAGCGAGGCCTTCGCCGAGGCCGCCCTCGTCCAGGGCCGGGCCCTCGGGTTCCCGGCTCCCGCCGTCCTCGTGCCGCACCCGGTGCAGGACCGCACCGACGACGAACTGCGTGCCGCGGCCGAGGCCGCGTACCCCGCGGTGGTCGCCGCGGTCACGGCGGCCCGGTGAAGCCGCTGCGCGACGTCATCGCCCCCGACCTCGACGTCCTCTTCTGCGGGATCAACCCCTCGCTGCTGTCGGCCGAGCGCGGGCACCACTTCGCCCGGCCGGGCAACCGCTTCTGGCCGGCGATCCACCGGGCGGGCCTCACCCCGCGGCTGCTGAGGCCCGAGGAGGACATGGAGCTGCTCGACCACGGCCTCGGGGTGACCAACGTGGCCGACCGCCCGACCCGGACCGCCGCGGAGCTCTCCCGCGAGGAGCTGCGCGCCGGGGCCGTGGCGCTGGGCGAGCTGGTGGCGCGGTACCGGCCGCGGGTGCTCGCCGTCCTCGGCATCACGGCCTACCGGACCGGCTTCGACCGGCCGCGCGCGGGCATCGGGCTGCAGCCCGAGCGAGTCGGCGGGGCGGCGACCTGGGTGGTCCCCAACCCCAGCGGGCTGAACGCCCACCACCAGCTGCCCGACCTGGCCCGGCTCTACGGGCAGCTGCGGAACGCCGCGCTCGCCGGCTGACGGTCAGCGGCGGGTCGAGATGGCGCGCAGCTCGTGCGCGGACTCGACGGTCGGGGCGCGGGCGAGCAGCCGCTCGAAGGCGCGGTCCTCGCGCAGCCGGGCGCGGGTGCGGCGGCGCTCGACGATGGCGGTGCGCAGACGGGACACGGGGGTCCTCCTCGGGTCAGGCGGCGGCGGGGACCGTCGCGGCGGGCAGGGGGCTGCGGACGGCGTAGACGCCGTGATCGGGGGTGAGCCGTGCCCCGGGGAGCAGCCGGTGGACCAGCCCGACCATGCGGTCGTTGTCGGCCTGGACGTCGGCGGTGAGGCTGCGGACGCCGCGGCGTTCGGCCAGCTCGGTGAGCTCCGCGAGCAGCTGGCGGCCGACGCCGACGCCCTGCCAGGCGTCCTCGACGACCACGGCGACCTCGGCGGTCGCCGGGTCGGCGGGGGAGCGGTCGTATCGCGC
>DASQXT010000533.1:0-30021 GCA_035639575.1 Geodermatophilus sp. | reverse complement strand
CACCCCGACGTGCGCCGCTCGCTGATGCTGCAGAAGTCCTACGCCGAGGGCATGCGGGCGCTGTACCTCTACGCCGCCACCTTCCGCGACCAGGTCACCGCCGCCGAGGCCGCCGGCACCGCCGACAGCGAGGAGGCGCGGCTCGCCGCCCGCGTCAACGACCTGCTGCTGCCCGTGGTCAAGGGCTTCGGCTCCGAGCGGGCCACCCAACTGCTCACCAGCGAGTCGCTGCAGACCCTGGGCGGCTCGGGCTACCTGCAGGACTACCCGATCGAGCAGTACATCCGGGACTCCAAGATCGACACCCTCTACGAGGGGACGACGGCGATCCAGGGCCAGGACTTCTTCTTCCGCAAGATCGTCAAGGACGGCGGCGTCGCCCTGACCTGGCTGGCCGGCCAGATCCAGGCCACGATCGACGCCGAGGCGGGCAACGGTCGCCTCAAGGAGGAGCGGGCGCTGCTGGCGACCGCGCTCGCCGACGTGCAGGGCATGCTCACCGCGGTCTTCGGCCACCTCGCGGCCGCGCAGGAGGACCCGACCAGCCTCTACACGGTCGCGCAGAACACCACTCGGCTGCTCCTCGCCGTCGGCGACCTGGTCACCGCGTGGCTGCTGGTCCGCCAGGCCGAGGTGGCGCTCGGCGCCCTGGCCGGTGAGGTGACCGACAGGGACCGGTACTTCTACGAGGGCAAGCTCGCCGCTGCCCGGTTCTTCTGCACCCAGGTGCTGCCGAGGCTGACGGCGGAGCGGGTCATCACCGAGCACACCGACAACGCCCTCATGGAGGTCGACGAGGCGGCGTTCTGAGCACACTGTCGCCCTACCGGGCTCCGACCGCGGCCACGAGCCGTCCCCGACCGTCGTGGAGCCGCTGCCCGTGACCCGGTCGGGAGCCCTCCGGGCCCCGCGACCGGTCCACCACGGCCACGAGCCGTCCCCCGGTGCGCTGAGCCCGTCCCGCCCCTCGTCGCGGAGGTCTCCGGCCGTTTCAGGGGGACGACGGCGGGCACAGCCCCTGCCACAGCCGTCGGACAGGAGGCTCCCGTGAGCGACCCCCAGGGCAGCGACCGGATCCAGCAGGACATCCCGACCGCGTCGGGCAGCGGCGACAACAGCAGCACCGGGTCCGGGTCCAGCTTCGACGACGTCCCCCTCACCGCCGACGAGGCGATCGAGCGGGACGCCGCCTCGGGTGACGACCTGCCGGCCCGTGCCGACAGCGACGTCGCCCGCGCCCGGACGGACGGACCGTCCGGCGAGGTCTCGGGACCCACCCCCCGATCCGGAGGAAGGGACATCTGATGAGCGAGTCCGAGAACACCGGCTACCGGGAGTCCCCGGACACGACCGACGGCCCCAGCGGGAGCAACCTGGTCGACGGCGTCCCCGGCGAGGACCGGTCGGACGGTGGTGAGCGCGACGAGGTCACCCTCACCACCGACGACGACGCTCAGCGCGACGACGGGACGGTGCGTCCGGGCAACGTCCCGGACTGAGGGGAGGACCCCTGCAGGGCCGGGACGGGGCCGCTGGATCCAGCCGTGCCGTCGCGCCGCCTCCACCGCGGCGTGCCGGATCGGCGCACCCAGCTCGGCCGCCACGGCCGGCTCCCTCGTCGCCTTGACCCGGCCCGCTGCCGTCGTCCCCGCGTCGGCACCGGTGCCGCCCCTCACGACTCCTCCCGGCAACGCCACGGGCCCCCCATGACGGATGTCATGGGGGGCCCGTGGGCCGGACTCACACCGACGTGCGCGGCCGGTCCTCCCGGACGACGACCCCCTGGTCCGCGCCCAGGTCACGGGTGCGCGTCTCCCCGTAGGCGAGGACGGCGACCAGCGTGATGACCGCACAGACGGCCAGGTACACGGCCACCGCCGTCGGGTTCGGGTCGGTGAAGCTGCCGAGCAGGGCCACCGCGATCAGCGGCGCGGGGGCGCCGGCGATCACCGAGGCGAGCTGGTAGCCGACCGACACGCCCGAGTAGCGCGCCTTGGTGCCGAACAGCTCGGAGAGGAAGGCCGCCTGCGGGCCGTACATCGCGCCGTGGAAGAGCAGCCCCACGGTGATCGCCACGACCGTGAGCCCGAAGCTCCGGCTGTCCAGGAGGGCGAAGAAGACGAAACCCCAGACGCCGACACCGAGCGCGCCGAACAGGTACACCGGCCGGCGGCCGAGACGGTCGGAGAGCGCCCCCCACAGCGGGATGGTCACCAGGTGGAACGCGGCGCCGATCAGCACCGCGTTGAGCGCGAACGACCGGTCGAGGCCCAGCACGTTGGTCAGGTAGGTCAGGCTGAAGGCAGTGATCACGTAGTAGGCGACGTTCTCCGCGATGCGTGCGCCCATGGCCACGAGCACCTCGCGCTTGTAGCGCGAGATCACCGTGACGATCGGCGCCTTCTCGGCCGCGCCGGTCTCGCGGGCCTTCTCCTCGGCCAGGCGCTGCGCCTCGAGGAAGACCGGGGACTCCGAGACGGCCAGCCGGACCCACAGCCCGACGAGGATGAGGACCGCCGACAGCAGGAAGGGGATGCGCCAGCCCCAGGCGGCGAACGCCTCGTCGGACTGGAAGGCGGCCAGCAGCGCCAGCACACCGGTCGAGATCAGCTGACCGGCTGGTGCCCCCGCCTGGGGCCAGGACGCCCAGAACCCGCGGTGCTGCGGCTTGCCGTGCTCCGAGACGATGAGGACGGCGCCGCCCCACTCGCCGCCGAGGGCGAAGCCCTGGATCAGCCGCAGGGCGATCAGCAGGATCGGAGCGAGCACGCCGACCGTCGCGTAGGTGGGCAGCAGGCCGATGGCGAAGGTGGCGCCGCCCATCATGAGCAGCGAGATGACGAGCAGCTTCTTGCGCCCGATCCGGTCGCCGAAGTGGCCGAAGACCAGGCCGCCGATCGGCCGCGCGGCGAACCCGATGGCGTAGGTGGCGAAGGCGGCGAGGACGCCGACGAAGTCGTCCTGCTCCGGGAAGAACAGCGGTCCGAAGACGAGCGCGGCGGCCGAGCCGTAGAGGAAGAAGTCGTACCACTCGACGGTGGTGCCGACGATGCTCGCCCCGACGACGCGACCGAAGCGCGTGCCGGAGTGTGCGGGTGCGGTCATGAGGTCTCCTCGTCGGGGGTCGTGCGGAGTCCGGCCCCCGACCGTAGGAAGGCAACCCCCCGCTGCCCATGTGCTGCAGCCCCCCACTTGTGACCGCGGTCATGTGTCTCCGCACCATGCTCGATCTCGACGTTCGCTCCACGGTGTGCACCAATCCCGCGCGACCGGTCCGCGGAGTGGTGTGGGTCACCTCCATCGCAGCGCAGTCGACTGTGTGGGCTGCCCCCGTGTGGGCGGACGACACGACGGCCTACCCTTCGGCGCCATGGCGGACTCAGGAACCCTCAGCGGCCGGCGGGCCCTCATCACCGGCGGCGCCTCGGGCATCGGCCGGGCGTGCGCGGTCCGGCTGGCCGAGGCCGGCGCGGACGTGGTCGTCGTCGACCGCGACGCCGACGCGGCGAAGGCGGTGGCAGCGGCGGTCGGGGGGACGGCGGTCGCCGTCGACCTCTCGGACCTCGACGCGGTCGACGCCCTGGACCTCGACGTGGACGTGCTGGTCAACAACGCCGGGCTGCAGCACGTGGCGCCGGTGCACGAGTTCCCGGTCGACCGCTTCTCGCTGATCCTGCGGCTGATGCTGGAGACGCCGTTCCGGCTGGTCCGCGGCGCGCTGCCGCACATGTACGACCGCGGCTGGGGGCGGATCGTCAACGTCAGCTCGGTCCACGGACTGCGGGCCTCGGCGTACAAGAGCGCCTACGTCACCGCCAAGCACGGTCTCGAGGGGCTGTCGAAGGTGATCGCGCTGGAGGGCGCCCCGCACGGGGTCACCTCCAACTGCGTCAACCCCGCCTACGTGCGCACCCCGCTGGTGGAGAACCAGATCGCCGACCAGGCGAAGGCGCACGGCATGTCCGAGGACGAGGTCGTGGAGCGGGTCATGCTCGCCCCCGCGGCCGTCAAGCGGCTGATCGAGCCCGAGGAGGTCGCCGAGGCGGTCGCCTACCTCTGCTCCCCCGTCGCCGCGTCGATCACCGGCAGCTCCCTGGTCATGGACGGCGGGTGGACCGCCCACTGATGGAGGACCCCCCTGCGGGGTCCCGCGGGGGCCCGGCACCGGCGGCCGGCCAGCTCGACGGCGCCGCGGAGTACTTCGCGCTGCTGCTCGAGGAGGCGGCGGCGATCGAGTTCGAGGGGCCGGTGGTGCGCGCCCGGGCCGCCGGTGCCGACGGTGCGACGCTCGCCGGGCTGGAACGGGTCAAGCTGCTGGCCCTGCAGGTGCGCGACGCGTTCGCCGCGCGGCGCCGCCGGGAGTCCGAGCTCGCCGCGCTGTTCGACACCGCCGGCGACCTCGCCGCGCTGCGCAGCGTCGACGACGTCCTCACCGCGATCGTCCGGCGGGCACGGCAGCTGCTCGGCACCGACGTCTCCTACCTGACCCTGCACGACGACGCCCGCGGCGACACCTACATGCGGGTGACCGACGGCTCCGTGTCCGCCCGGTTCCAGGCGCTGCGGCTGCCGATGGGTGCCGGCCTCGGGGGGCTGGTCGCGCAGACCGCCGCGCCGTACGCCACCGCCCGCTACTTCGCCGACCCGCGCTTCCAGCACACCGACGAGATCAACGGGGGCGTCGCCGAGGAGGGCCTGGTCGCCATCCTCGGCGTCCCGCTGGTGCGCGGGTCGCGGGTGATCGGGGTGCTCTTCGCCGCCGACCGCAACGAGCGGCTCTACGACCGCTCCGAGGTGTCCCTGCTCGGTTCGCTGGCCGCGCACGCGGCGATCGCGCTGGACAACGCCCGCCTGCTGGAGGAGACCCGGTCGGCGCTGGAGGAGCTGTCGACGGCGACCCGGGAGCTGCGCGCCCACACCGCCTCGGTGGAGCGGGCCGCGGGCGCGCACGACCGGTTCATCGACATCGTGCTGCGCGGCGGCGGGGTGGAGGACGTCGCGGCCGCGGTCACCGAGGCGCTCGGCGGGCGGATCACCATCCTCGACGAGCACGGCCGCGGCACGCCGTCCCCCGGGTCGGACGACGACCTGCCGCCCGACCCCGCGGCCGCCCTCACGCACGCCCGCTCGACCGGCCGGACGGTCCGCGACGGCAGCTGGTGGACCGCTGCGGTGACCGTGGGCGCCGAGCTGCTCGGCGGCCTGGTGCTGCACCGGGACGACGAGCTGGCCGACTCCGACCAGCGCATCCTCGAGCGCGCCGCCCTGGTGACCTCCCTGCTGCTGCTCATCCGGCGCACCGCCAGCGAGGCCGAGGGCCGGGTGCGCGGCGAGCTGCTGGAGGAGCTGCTCGGGCCGGTCCTGCGCGACCCCGACGGGCTGCGGGAGCGCGCCCGCCGGCTGGGCGCCGACCTCGACCGGCCGCACGCCGTCGTCGTCGTCCTGGTGGACGAGCGCGGCCGGAGCCGGGCGCTGGCCGCCGCGACCCACCTGGCCGCCGTCCGGGGCGGGCTGGCCGGCCTGAACGACGGTCGGGTGGTGCTCTGCCTGCCGGGTCAGGAGCCCGGCGCCGCGGCGACGCAGGTCTGCCGGGAGCTCACCGCGGCGGTGGGGCGGCCGGTGACCGTCGGCGGGGCCGGGCCGGTGCAGGGGCCGGCCGCGGTCGCCCCCGCCCACGTCGAGGCCCAGCGCTGCGCCTCGACGCTGGTCGCCCTCGGCCGAGCCGGTCAGGCGGCCAGCGCCGACGAACTGGGCTTCGTCGGGCTGCTGGTCGGCGGAGGTCGGGACGTGCACGGCTTCGTGACCGGCACGCTCGGCCCGGTGCTGGACTACGACGAGCGGCGCGGCACCGACCTGCTCGGGACGCTGCGGGCCTGGTTCGACGCCGGCGGGTCACCGGCGCGGGCGGCCGAGACCCTGCAGGTGCACGTCAACACCGTCACCCAGCGCCTGGAGCGGGTGGGCCGGCTGCTGGGCCGCGAGTGGTCGACACCGGAGCGGGCCCTGGAGGTGCACCTGGCGCTGCGGCTGCACCGGCTCACCTCCGCTGGGTCCTGAGGGACCGCACCCGGTTCCGCCGGCCCTCCTGCAGGGGCCCACCGCGAGCCTGCGAGTGGTGGGGGGCAGGAGGGCCTCCATCTACCCTGGGCGGGTGCCCGCCGTCCCTGCCCGCCTGCGGGCGGCCGAGTGGACGGCGCTGGCGCGGGCGCACGCGGAGCGGGCCGACGCGCTGACCGCGGGACACCGGGCCCGCCGGGCGACCGGCACCCGCCACCCGGTCGAGGACTTCCTCTACGAGTACTACAGCGCCCGCCCCGCGCAGCTGCGCCGCTGGCACCCGGGCCCGGGGGTGGTCCTCGAGCCCGGCGCCGACGGCCCCGTGCCGCACGCCGCCTGGCGCTGGTACACCACCGACGACGACGGCGCGGTCACCCTCGACGTCGACGCCTTCCTGGCCGACCGCGGGGACACCGTCGCGTTCGTCGCCCGGCTGCTGGCCGCGACCGCGTCCCGGCCGGCGCACACCGGCTGCTTCGGGTTGCACGAGTGGGCGATGGTCTACCGGGCCGACGAGCACCGGCACCCGCTGCCGTTGCGGCTGGGCCAGGCCGGCACGGACGCCGTCGTCGAGGGCCACCCGGTGCGCTGCTCGCACTTCGATGCTTTCCGGTTCTTCACGCCGGCCGCCGTCGGCCGCAACCGGCTGCGGCCCACCCGCGCCACCCAGGTCGAGCTGGAGCAGCCGGGCTGCCTGCACGCCACCATGGACCTCTACAAGTGGGCCTACAAGCTCGGTCCCGCCGTCCCCGGCGACCTGCTGCTGGACTGCTTCGCGCTGGCGGCCGACGTCCGGGAGCTGGACATGCGGGCCTCGCCGTACGACCTGCGCGCCGCCGGCTACGACCCGGTCGCGATCGAGACGCCGGAGGGCAAGGCGGAGTACGTCGCCGCGCAGCGGGAGTTCGCCCGCCGCGGTGCCGCGCTGCGGTCGCGACTGCTGGCGGTGCACGAGCGGCTCCTCGGGGGCTGACCGACCGCGGGCGGGCGCCGGGACGGAGCCCGGCTATCCCGTCACGCAGTCGAAGCTGCTCGCCTCGTCGGGGCTGCCCGAGCCGCTGTACCGGGGGTGGGCCGGGTACTCGCAGAGCGGCCGCGTGCGGGTGGCGCCGGGGTTGGTGTCCCGGACGACGGGGTCGGCCGGCGCCGCGCCGGTCGTGACCCAGTCGTCCAGGGCGGTGAGGGAGTCCCAGCCGGCGGCGAAGGCGGCGGCGACGTTGGCGTGGTTGGCACCGGGGACCAGGTAGAAGCGGGCGAACGCGTCGACCCGGCGCTGCCCCATGGTCTGCACCAGCCCCTCGTAGTACTCCACCGTGGCCCGGTGGCTGACCAGCTCGTCGGCCGTCCCGTGCAGCAGCAGCAGCTTCCCGCCCCGCCTCGCGAAGGGCCGCAGGTCGGTGCTGTTGACGTCCTGCAGCGCGGTGAGCTCCGAGATGCGGTCCTGCCAGGGACCCGGCGCCAGCGGGTCCAGGGACAGCGAGTCGTGGCCGGGGTCCCGGGTCACCGCGTACTTGACCCAGGCGTCCCAGAACTGCATGCCGTAGCCGGCGGTCTTCGGCATGGGGGTGGCCGGTGCGGTCGTCCCCAGGCCGAGCAGCGGTGTCGACATGTTCGCGCCCGAGAGGAACGGGAAGCCCGGGTAGCCGGTCTCGCCGCTGGCCAGGGGGTAGGGGAAGGTGATCGCGCTGGAGACGGCGCGGATGGCGGTGATCTGCGGGTCGGACAGGCAGGTGTCACCGGTGTCCTGCCCCTCCGGGCAGCGGAGGACGACCGGGTCGAAGTGGCAGGCCGGCTCGTCGCTGATGACGCCGTCGGTCAGCCCGTCGAGGCCGTCGCAGGCCGCCATGACCGCGTCGTAGAGCAGCACCTGCTGCGCGGGACGGGGGAAGGCGCCCGGCGCGGCGAGCTGACGGGTCATGTAGCCGAAGTACAGGTCGAGGGTGGCGGCGTTGAACGCGGGGTAGACGCTGATGACCCCGTCGAAGTCGCGCGCCCAGCGCTGGGCGACGGCGAGCGCCTCCCGGCCGCCGGTGGAGCCGCCGGCGAAGTAGGTCCGCTCCGGGGTGCTGCGGTCGTAGTACCGGCCGAGGACGAACACGGCGGCGTCCCGGGTCTTCTTCAGGGCGTCGCCGGCGAAGTTGCGCAGCGCCTCGTCGTTGGCGAGGAACTCGCCGTAGAGCGAGGGGGACGGCAGGAAGCCGGCGGGTGCCTGGTGCCCGGAGTCGCTGGCGAAGGTCGCGTACCCGCGACCGAGCGGTCCGGGGGCGTCGCTCGGACCGAAGGGGACGTTCCCGTCGAGCGCCGGGATGGTCCCGTCGTAGCCGCCTCCGCCGAACATCAGCGCCTTGTGGTTCCACGTGGTGGGCAGCGCCACCTGCACGCGGATGTCCGGGGCTGCGGGGTCCACGGGGTGCAGCGCGGCGGTGACCCGGCAGTACTCGCCGATCGCCGTGGTGCCGCTCCCGGACGGCGCCACGAGCGCGACCTCGGTCACCTCGCCGCCGGTCGTCGGGAGGCCGACGACCCGTGCGGGGATGTCGAGCCCCGCGAGCGCCGCACACCGCGCGGCGGCGTCCGCGGCGTCCGCCGGCGTCGTCCAGCCCAGTGCGGCGACGACGGCGAGGACCATCCCCGCCACGACCGTCCTGGCTCTGGTCAGGTCCATGGGACTCCTGTCGTTCGACGGTGGGGGCGCGGGCGAGGCGGTGCCGTCCCCAGCCCGGCGGGACCCGAGCCGCCCACCGTGGACGCCGAGTGAGGCCGCTCACAGTAGGGAGTGGCACGCGCGGTCTCCACGTGAGCGGACGCCACGGTCGCGACACCGGGTGTGGGGTCCGGGCCCACACCGAGCGGGCGCCCCGCGGGTCGTACCGTCGTGCGCGTGACCTCCGGAGCCTCCGACCGTCTGCGGACCGACCGCTGGCTGCGCCTCGACGGGACGACGAACACCCGGGACCTGGGCGGGCTGCCCACCGTCGACGGCGGGACGACGATCCCCGGTCGGGTGCTGCGCAGCGACAACCTGCAGACGCTCAGCGAGGACGACGTCCGCCGGCTGGTGGACGACGTCCGGCTGCGCGAGGTGGTCGACCTGCGCACCACCGCCGAGGTGCTCCTGGAGGGCCGCGGCCCGCTGCGCGCGGTGCCCGAGGTGACGCACCGGCACTTCACCCTGCTGCCCGAGCGCGGCCACCACACCGACGTGTTCGCCGTCGAGGAGGCCGACGTGCCGGAGCTGCCGGCCGACTGGGCCGAGTCGATCCTGCCGCGGCAGGTGGCCGAGGGCGACCAGGGCGAGCCGCCGGCGGTGCGCTCCTACCTGGGCTACCTCGCGCACCGGCCGGAGAACGTGGTCGCCGCGCTGCGCGCCCTGGCCGCGACCACGGACGGCGCCACGGTGGTGCACTGCGCCGCGGGCAAGGACCGCACCGGGGTCGTGGTGGCCCTCGCGCTCGCCGTGGCCGGCGTCCCGCACGAGGAGATCGTCGCCGACTACGCGCTGACCGCCGAGGTCATCGACGACCTGGTGACCAAGCTGGCCGCGTCACCGACCTACGCCGAGGACATGGTGCGCCGCGACGTCGCCAGCCACACGCCGCGGGCGGAGACGATGCGCCGGGTGCTCGAGCTGCTCGACGAGCGGCACGGCGGCCCGCAGGGCTGGCTCACCGAGCACGGCTTCGGCCCGGAGGAGCAGGCCGCCCTGCACGCCCGACTGCGCAGCCAGCACCTGCGGCTATGACTCGTGGCCCCCTTCAGGGTCCCGCGGCGAGCTCTCGAGCCGTGGAGGGAAGGGGGTCCTCTTCTTGTGGCGGTACATGTCGGCGTCGGAGGCACGCAGCAGCGCGTCGGCGCCGCCCGATCCACCGGCGTGCACGGCGACGCCCACGCTGGTGCCGACAGCGACGGCGGCGCCCTCGAGGCGGAAGGGCTCGTCGAAGCAGCCGAGCACGCGGGCGACGACGCGGTCGGCGTCCTCGGGCCGGGTGAGGACGGGCAGCAGGACGGCGAACTCGTCACCGCTGAGCCGCCCCACCATGTCGCCGGGGCGGATCGCGGCCCGCAGCCGGGCGGACACCTGGCGCAGCAGCTCGTCACCGGCGGCGTGGCCGAGGGAGTCGTTGACCCCCTTGAAACGGTCGAGGTCGCAGAACAGCACACCGACGTGCTGGTCGTCGGGCGTGGTGGCCAGCGCCTCGCCGAGCCGGTCGAGGAAGAGCACCCGGTTGGGCAGCCCGGTGAGCGCGTCGTGCGTGGCCTGGTGCCGCACGGTCTCGAGCAGGCGGGCCCGCTGGAGTGCGGTCGCGGCCTGGTCGCCGACACCGCGCAGGCGGTGCAGGACGTCGCCGGCGAGCACGTCGGGGGCCCGTCCGGCCGGCCAGCTCGCGGTGGCGACACCGAGGAAGGTGCGCCCGGCCACGACCGGGACGGCGACGACGTCGGTGACCTGCAGAGCCGTGAGCAGCCGCTGCAGCACCGGGCTGCTCGACTCGGGCCGCAGGAAGCGCGGCTCCCGGTCGGTCAGCATCCCGACCAGCTCGGGGACGTCCTCGGCGCGGAGGGGTGTCCCATACATCAGCCGCTGGTTCTGCTCCACGGGATCCACGTGGGCGGCCGTGCGCAGGCAGCCCTCCGCGGGGTCCCACAGCATCACCGCGGCACTGTCGCAGCCGACGACGCGGGGCAGCGCCTCGGCGACCACCGTGCACACGTCGTCGGCCTCGGTGGCGCCGGCGAGCCCGTGGGCCAGGGTGAGCAGCGTGCCGGCGCGGTCGGCCTCCTGCCGGGAGCTCTCCAGCGCCATGAGCAGGTCGAGGGCGGCCGCGGCGTAGCCGGCGTAGGCGGCGAGCATCTGGCGCTCGTGCACGAGGCCGCTGTCGCCGGGCCGGTAGACCGTGGCCAGCCGGCCGTGCACCCGGCGGGCCGAGGCGACGTCCACCGCGACGACGTTCGGACCCGGGTCGGCGCCGGCGAGCAGCGTGGCCGCGAGGGCGTCGACCTGGTGCTGCGGCAGGCCTGCGCTGCGCACGAGGGCGGGACCGCCCGCGGGGTCGGTCACGGCGAGCACCCACCCGGGGGCGAGCACGGCCTCGGCGGCCTTCTCGATGATGCGCTGCAGGACGGTCTCGACGTCCTCGCTGGCGACCAGGTCGGCGGCCGCGGACTGCAGGATGCGCAGCTGCTCGCGCAGGGCGAGCAGCTCGGGGACGTCCTCGTCGGTGCGACGGCGTCCGCCGAACCTCCGGCGTCGCTCCCACGTCAGGTGGTAGGTGCAGACGGCGTGACCGTCGGACTCGCACTCGGAGTGCAGCAGCTCGGCCTGGGGCAGACCGAAGACCGTCGGCACCATGCCGATGAGGCCCTGGGCGTACTCGCAGTCCAGCCGGGAGTGCCGGTAGCCCTCGTGCAGTTGGTAGCTGAGCGTCGCGTACGTCGCGCCGGCCTCGACGACCCGCATGGTCGAGGTCGTGGTGAACTTCGCGACGGCCCGCGGCAGCTGGCGGTACACCTGCCGCGGCGAGCCCATCGCGCGGACGAGCAGCACCAGGGCCGGGGTCAGGCCGAGCCCGAGGGCCTCACGGCCGACGCGGAACATGGTCTGCGGGTCGCCGAGCACCTCGGTGGCGGCGGCGAAGAGCTTGATCCGGGTGTCGTAGCTGGTCCAGTGCGACGGCAGCTCGAGCTCGGCGGCGGTGAACGGCACGTCGGCGCGGCGCAGCACCTCGTCGACCGCGTCGTCCCCGGCCTGCCGGCGCACGTAGCCCAGCAGCAGCCCCGTGGTGGCGCCGGACGTCTCCCGTGCCTCGGACACCGCAGGGCCGCTCACCTGGGGCCTCCCGTTCTGCTCACGCCCGTCCCATCGGCAGGACCGAGCCCGGGGTTGAACCGGTACACCCCGATGGGGGGACGCCACCACGGTCTCGCCAAGAAATACCCATGGGGGGTATGGTGTGCGCGGTCGAGGACGCCCGTCCCCGACGGTCGACCCGAGGAGACGTCTCCCATGACGAGCCCGCACGACCACGCGCCCCAGGCGCACGAGGTGCACTCCCACGGGTCCGGGCACGGGCCCGGCCCGGTCACGTGGGCCATGGCGGCGACGGCCACGCTGCACTGCCTCACCGGCTGCGCCATCGGCGAGGTGCTGGGCATGGTGATCGGCACGTCCGCCGGCCTGTCCAACTGGGCCACGGTCGTGCTCTCGGTCGCCCTGGCCTTCGTCTTCGGCTACGCGCTGACGATGCGCGGGGTGCTGCGCGCGGGGCTGCCCCTCCGACAGGCACTGCGGGTGGCACTGGCCGCCGACACGATCTCCATCGCCGTCATGGAGGTCGTCGACAACGCGGTGGTGCTGTCGGTCCCCGGCGCCATGGAGGCCGGGATCGCCACGGCCCTCTTCTGGCTCTCGCTCGCCGGTGCGCTGGTGCTCGCCTTCGTCGTCACGCTGCCGGTCAACCGGGCGATGATGAGCCGCGGCCGGGGGCACGCCGTCGTCCACGGCCTGCACTGAAGGAGGACCCCGTCCTCACGCCTCGCGAGCTCGGCACCAGCCTCCGGACGGGGCCGGCGGCGGGGCCCTGCGGGACCCGGACGGGCCGGACGGCAAGCGACCCCGGTCTCCACGAGGAGGCCGGGGTCGCGCGTCATCGGGGACGGCTCAGCGGGTGAACCCGCTGCTGTTCGCCATCGTCAGCAGCTCGTCGCGCATCGCCGGGCTGCTGGTGCGCGCGAGGGCGCGGTCGAGCGCCCGACGCGTCCGCGCCGCCTGCCGACGCCGCCGCCAGCTGGAGGTCACGCTGTTCATGACTCGTTGCCTTCTTCCGCTCTCGTGGGGCCTGCACCCATGACAATGCAGGTGCAGCCACCACTATTCCGAAGAAAGCCAGGTCAACTGCGCGACACGGCGACGATCTCTCACCCTCGTGGGTGACCTCGGCCCCTCTGCAGGGGCCCGCCGCGGGCCCCGTCCCGAGGCTCGCGCCGAGCTCGCGAGGCATGAGGAGGACGGGGCCCTTCCACGGTGGGGGGGCAGAGGGGTCCTTCCTCAGTCGACGCCGAGCTCCCGGCGCGCCGCCGCCCGGGCGGCCTGCGGGTCGTCGGTCAGCAGCGCCGCCTCCGCGGCCCGCCGGCACGCGTCGGTGTCGACGACGGCCAGCCGGGCACCGACACCGGCGATCGACGAGGCCGCACACGACAGCGAGGTGATGCCGAGGCCGATCAGGACGCAGGCCAGCAGCGGGTCGGCGGCGGCCTCCCCGCAGACTCCGACCGGCTTCCCGGTACGGCGGCCGGCCTCGGCGGTGAGCTGCACCAGGGCCAGCAGCGCCGGCTGCCACGGGTCGGTGAGGTCGGCGAGGTCGGCGGAGAGCCGGTCGGCGGCCAGCGTGTACTGCGAGAGGTCGTTGGTGCCGATCGACAGGAAGTCGACGTGCTGCAGCAGCCGCTCGGCCATCAGCGCCGCCGACGGCACCTCGATCATCACGCCGGGGGTGAGCCCGCGAGCACGGACCCGCGCGGCGAAGTCCGCGGCCTCGGCGACGGTGGCCACCATCGGCGCCATCACCCACGGCGAGGCGCCGGCCCGGCGGGCCCCCTCGGCGATCGCGTCCAGCTGCCGCTCCAGCAGGCCGGGGTCGCGGCGGGCGACACGCAGCCCGCGGACGCCGAGCGCCGGGTTCTCCTCGTCGGGCATCGTGGCGAAGGCCAGCGGCTTGTCCGACCCGGCGTCCAGCGTGCGGACGACGACCCGCTGGCCGGGGAAGGCCTCGAACACCTCGGCGTAACCCGCCGCCTGCTCCTCCACCGAGGGCTCCTCGGTCCGGCTGAGGAAGGCCAGCTCGGTGCGCAGCAGCCCGACGCCCTCGGCGTACTTGGCCGCCGCGGCCCGCGCCCCGGCGCCGTCCTGCACGTTGGCCAGCACCTTGACCTCGAGGCCGTCGCGGGTGCGGCCGGGGCCGCGGTACCCGGCCAGCGCCGCGGCGGCGGTCTGCGCGGCCGCCACGCGGGCACGGGCCTCCTCGGGGTCCGGGTCGACGGTGACCGTGCCGCGCTCGCCGTCGAGCAGCACGGTGGCACCCTCCGGGACGTCGTCCAGGCCGCCGACGGCGACCACGCAGGGCAGCCCGAGCTGGCGGGCGATGATCGCCGTGTGGCTGGTCGTGCCGCCCAGCCGGGTGGCCAGGCCGGTGATGCGGGTCGGGTCCAGCCCCGCGGTGTCGGCCGGCGCGAGGTCCTCGGCGAGCAGCACCGAGGGCTGCTCCGGGCTCGGGACACCGGGCTCCCCCTGCCCGGTCAGCTGGGCGACGATCCGGTCCCGGACGTCCCGGACGTCGGTCACCCGCTCGGCCATGAGGCCGCCCAGGCTGGTGAACAGGTCGACGAACTGCTGCGCGGCCTGCACGGTGGCGACGGCGGCGGGGGTCCCGGCGTCGATCCGCTGCTCGACCGCCGAGAGCAGGCCGCGGTCGCGGGCCAGGCCGGCGGTGGTGGCGAGCACCTCCGCGCTCACCCCGGTCGCCGCGCGGGCCCGGTCGGCGAGCCGGTCGGCCACCACGCCCGCAGCGGCGGTGAAGCGCTCCTTCTCCCCCGCGCGCTCCTCCTCGGCGACCACGACGCCGTCGTCGGACGGCAGCAGGACCGCGCCCGACGGTCGGACGACGGGACCCCAGGCCACCCCCGGGACGACGGGCGTGCCGGGCAGCACCACCGGACCGGTGGTCGACAGGGCGGCGGTTCCGGGGGCGTGGGTGGTCATGGCTACCTCGCACGAGTCGGTGGGGGACGCGATCCTGGCTATGACCAGAGTCACGAATGGGTGTTGACTTGTCAACGGATCACACGTAGAACAACACCAACACAACACCAAGCCAACACAAACGGGCAACCACTGTGTGCTAGGGGCAGGGAGGTGGACATGTACGCCGAGGAGCGTCAGCAGACGATCGCCGGGCTGGTCGCCGACCGCGGCCGGGTCTCGGTGACCGCGCTCGCCGAGGAGTTCGGGGTCACCACCGAGACCGTGCGCCGCGACCTCGCCGTCCTCGAGCGCTCGGGGATGCTGCGCCGCGTGCACGGCGGCGCCGTCCCGGCCGGCGCGCTCACCTACGTGGAGACCGCGCTCGGCGAGCGGCACGCCACCCGCAGCGAGCACAAGCGCAAGATCGCCGCCGCCGCGCTGGACCTGCTGCCCGGGCCCGACGGCAGCCTGCTGCTCGACGGCGGCAGCTCCACCGCCGCCCTCGCCGAGGTCCTCCCCGGCGACCGGCGGCTGCTGGTCGCCACGCACTCCGTGCCCATCGCCGCCCGGCTGGCCGCCGCCCCCGGCGTCGACCTGCACGTGCTCGGCGGCCGGGTCCGCGGGATCACCCAGTGCGCCGTCGGCGAGCGCACCGTCGCCACCCTCGCCGACCTGCGGGTCGACGTCGTCTTCCTCGGCAGCAACGGCATCACCCCCGAGCACGGGTTCACCACGCCCGACGAGGCGGAGGCCTCGGTGAAGCGGGCGATGATCCGCGCCGGGCGGAAGGTCGTCGTGCTGGCCGACAGCAGCAAGCTCGGCCGCGAGCACCTGGTCCGCTTCGCGACGCCGGCCGACGTCGACGTCCTGGTCACCGACGCCGAGGCCGCACCGGCCGACCTCGCCCGTCTCGACGACGCCGGGATCGAGGTCGTGGTCGCATGAACGGACGTGTCGTCACCCTGACCGCCAACCCCAGTCTGGACCGGACGCTCTCGCTGCCCGGCCCGCTGGTGCGCGGCGGCGTGGCCCGCCTGGCGCCGAGCTCCACCGAGCCCGGCGGCAAGGGCGTGAACGTCGCCCGCGCCGTCGCCGCCGCCGGCGGGGACGTCGTCACCGTGCTGCCCGCGGCCGACGACGACCCGATCGTGCGCGCCCTGCACGGGCTGGACCTGCCGATGGCCACGGTCCCCATCGCCACGCCGGTGCGGACCAACTACACGCTGGCCGAGCCCGACGGCACCACCACCAAGCTCAACGAGCCGGGCGCCGCGCTGGACGAGGAGGCCCGGGGAGCGCTGACGATCGCGATGCACCAGCACGCCGAGGGCGCCCGCTGGGTGGTGCTCTCCGGCTCGTTGCCGCCGGGCACGCCGCTGGACTGGTACGCCGACCTGGTCCGCTCGCTGCGCGACACCGGCGCGAAGATCGCCGTCGACACGTCCGAGGCGCCGCTGCTGGCCCTGCTGGCCGCCGGCCCGGACGCCGCGCCGGACCTGCTCAAGCCCAACTCCGAGGAGCTCGCCCAGCTCTCCGGCGTCCCCGAGGCCCACCTCACCGCCAACCGCGCCACCGCGCTGGCCGCCGTCGACACGCTGCACGCGCGCGGCGTGGCCGAGGTGCTGCTCACCCTGGGCGCTGACGGCGCGCTGCTGTCCTGCGCCGAGGGCGTCTGGGCGGCCACCCCGCCGCGGATCGCCGTCCGCAGCACCGTCGGCGCCGGCGACTGCAGCCTGGCCGGCCACGTGCTGGCCGACCTGGCCGGCGCCGGACCGGCCGAACGGCTCCGCAGCGCGGTCGCGTACGGCGCCGCCAGCGCCTCGCTGCCCGGTTCCGCCGTCCCCACGCCGGAGCAGGTGGCCGCCCTCGACGTCGAGGTCGCCACCGTCCGGACCGAGGGTCTGCCCAGCACCACCCCCGCACCGCCCCCTGCACAGCGCACCACCGTCCCGGCCGCCGGCCGCGACGTCTGACGCCTCTCGAGTAGGTGAGCCATGCCCGACCTCATCACCCCTGACCTGGTGGCGCTCGACGCAGACCTGGGTTCCGACAAGACCACGGTCGTCCGCCGGCTCGCCGGCCTCGTCGCCGGCGCCGGGCGAGCCACCGGCGCCGACGCCCTGGCCGACGACGCCCTGGCGCGCGAGGCGCAGGCGGCCACCGGCCTGCCCGGCGGCATCGCGATCCCGCACTGCCGCTCAGCCGCGGTCACCGAGGCCTCGCTGGCCTTCGCCCGGCTGGACCCCAAGGTCGACTTCGGCGCCCCCGACGGCCCGGCCGACCTGGTCTTCCTCATCGCCGCGCCGGCGCACGGCGACGCCGACCACCTCACGCTGCTGACCGCCCTGGCCCGGGCGCTGGTGCGGGCGGAGTTCGTGGCCTCCCTGCGCGCGGCCGGCTCCGCCGACGAGGTCGTGCGGCTGGTGCAGGAGGTCGTCTCCCCCGAGCCGGCCCCGGCTGCCGCCTCCGGCGCCACGAGCGCAGCTGCGGCCCCCGCCGCCGCTGCGGCGGCCGCCGATCCCGGTGCCCGCCGCAGCGTCGTGGTGGTCAGCGCCTGCCCGACCGGCATCGCGCACACGTACATGGCCGCCGACAAGCTCACCGAGGCCGGGCGCAACGCCGGTGTCGACGTGCACGTGGAGACCCAGGGCTCGTCGGGCTCCACCCCGCTGGACCCGGCCGTGATCCGCGCCGCGGACGCGGTCATCTTCGCCGTCGACGTGGGCGTCCGGGACCGGGACCGCTTCGCGGGCAAGCCGCTCGTCCAGTCCGGCACCAAGCGGGCGATCAACGAGCCCGACGTCATGCTCCGCGAGGCGCTGGCCGCCGCGGACGACCCGAACGCCCGCCGGGTGCCGGGCGGCGCCGGTGGCGCCGACGAGCCCGCCGCCGCGGCCGGCAAGCCGGGCGCCGGCACGGAGATCCGCCGTTGGCTGCTCACCGGCGTCAGCTACATGATCCCGTTCGTCGCGGCAGGCGGCCTGCTCATCGCCCTGGGCTTCCTGTTCGGCGGCTACCAGATCGTCAGCACCGACCCGTCGTCGGCCGCCGGCAACAGCTACGCGCTGAACTGGGTCCTGAACAACACCTTCTTCAACCTGCCCCACATCGCGCCGACCGAGGGCCTCAACGACGGCTTCTGGGGCTACCTCGGCGCGGTCTGCACCGTGCTGGGCCAGGCGGCCTTCGGCTTCCTCGTCCCCGCCCTGGCCGGCTACATCGCCTACGCGATCGCCGACCGCCCGGGCATCGTCCCCGGCTTCGTCGTGGGTGCGGTCTCGGTGAGCGTGGGCGCCGGCTTCATCGGCGGCCTCGTCGGCGGCATCATCGCCGGCTTCGCCGCGCGGTGGATCAGCGGCTGGAAGCTGCCGGTCGGCGTCCGCGGTCTGCAACCGGTCGTGATCATCCCGCTGCTGGCGACGCTGATCTCCAGCGGCCTGATGGCCGTCGTCCTCGGCCGTCCGCTGGCCGCCGCCCTCACCGGCCTGGGCAACTGGCTCAACGGCCTGACCGGCACCTCCGCGGCCGTGCTCGGGATCATCCTCGGCCTGATGATGTGCTTCGACCTGGGTGGCCCGGTGAACAAGGCGGCCTACGTCTTCGCCACCACCGGCCTGACCGCGGCCGCCACCGGCGCCCCGCTGGTCATCATGGCCACCGTCATGGCGGCCGGCATGGTGCCCCCGCTGGCGATGGCGCTCAGCACGGCGATCCGCCCGAAGCTGTACACGCCCGCCGAGCGGGACAACGGCAAGGCCGCCTGGCTGCTGGGTGCCTCGTTCATCTCCGAGGGCGCGATCCCGTTCGCCGCGGCCGACCCGCTGCGGGTCATCCCCTCGATGATGCTGGGCGGTGCCACCACCGGCGCCATCGTCGCCGCGGCCGGTGTCGAGCTGCGGGCCCCGCACGGCGGCATCTTCGTGTTCTTCGCGATCACCGGTCTCCTGTGGTTCGTCATCGGGATCCTGGCGGGCACGGTCGTGGGCGCCCTCGCCGTCACCGTCGCGAAGAGCATCGGCCGGCCGAAGGCCGAGGCCGTGCCGGAGGACGCCGTCGACATGGCCCACGCCCACAACGCCGCCACCCCCGTCACCCAGCCGGCTCGCGCCTGAACCAGCAGGCTGTAGCCCACCACCCGTCTCCGAAGCGAGGGAGCACCTCCATGCCCAGTCAGACCGTCACCGTCGGGTCCCGCGTCGGGCTGCACGCCCGGCCGGCCGCCCTCATCGCCGAGGCCGTCGGCAAGGCCGGGACGCCGGTCACGCTGGCCACGCCCGGGGGCAACCCGGTGGACGCCGGGTCGCCGCTGATGATCATGACGCTCGGCGCGAAGCAGGGGACGGAGGTCGTCGTGAGCAGCGAGGACCCCGCCGTCCTCGAGCAGATCGCGGGCCTGGTCGCCCAGGACCTCGACGCCGAATAGCGGACCCCGCTGCCCTCCAGGCCCCACAGACGACGGCGCCCGTCCCCTGCAGAAGGGGGCGGGCGCTGTCCTGGTGAGGTGCTGGAACGGCCCCCTCGCAGTTGAAGGACCCCGTCCTCCTCACCCCTCGCAGGCTCGGGGCGAGCCTCGGGACGGGGCCGAGGGCGGGGGGCGAGGGGGTGCTCTCTCCTACTGGTCGGGCCGGGAGACGTCGCCCCGCCAGGCACCGGTCTCGGTGCCGCGGCTCTCGATGAACTCCTTGAACCGCTTGGCGTCGGCCTTGACCTGCCGGTCGTCGAAGCCCAGCGCCGCACCGGCCTTCTCCACGACGCCGGTCGGCTCCCAGTCGATCTGGATCATCACGCGGGTCTTGGTGTCGTCGAGGCGGTGGAACGTGACCACGCCGGCGTGCTTGGCCTCGCCGCTGGTGCTGGTCCAGGCCACCCGCTCCTCGGGGTGCTGTTCGGTGATCTCCGCGTCGAACTCCCGCTTGACGCCGTCGATGTTGGTCACCCAGTGGGTGCGCCTGTCGTCGAGCTGCGTGATCCGCTCGACCCCGCCCATGAACTGCGGGAAGGACTCGAACTGCGTCCACTGGTCGTAGGCGACCCGGATGGGGACGTCGACGTCGACGGATTCCTGCACGCTGGCCACGTTGGCCTCCTCTGCTCGGGGTCTCCGGATGGAGTCGCCCTACCCGGCGTCTCCGCGCAGGACACCTGCCCCACCCGCCGTCAGAGCAGCGCCGCTGCCACGCTCCCCCGGACCGGGCGGCCGTCCAGCAGGAGCACCTGCGCCAGGTGGTAGGCGTCGGGCTGCCCCTCCCAGGTGCCCGTGGCGACCGCGCCCTCCGGCGTCAGCTCGTGGTGCCAGCTGCCGGTCGCCGGGTCGGCGAAGCGGGCCTCGCCGTGCGCCCACCAGCGCGCGGCGAGGCGCCGGTAGGAGGCGTCGCCGGTGACGGCCGCGAGCGTCTCCGCCGCGGCCACCGCCTCGCACAGCACCCAGTGCATGCGCGCGGTCACCACCGGCCGGTCGTCCCAGTCCAGCGTGTACGGGAAGCCGTCGTGCCCGTCGGCGGCCCAGCCGCGCGAGGCAGCCGCGGTGAACAGCCCCGTGGCGTCGTCGAGCAGCCAGGACGGCGGGTCCGGCGTGACGGCGCGGGCGTGCAACGCCAGCCGCGACCACTCGAACTGGTGCCCGACCGTGACGCCGTAGGGGCGGAACGGGTGCGCCGGCTCGTCGCGGTTGTAGTCGGGCAGCGGCTGCCACTCCGCGGTGAAGTGCTCGGGCAGCCGCCAGTCCCCCTCCCGCGCCCAGCCGTGCACCACCCGCTCCAGGGTGCGCACCGCCTGCCGCCGCAGCTGCGCCGCCCGCGGGTCGGCGTCGCCCAGGGCGTCGGCGGCGGCGAGGGAGGCCTCCACGCCGTGCATGTTCGCGTTGACGCCGCGGTAGTCCGCCAGCCGCGACCAGCCGGCGTCCCACTCCTCGACCGCCAGGCCCGCGGCGTCGTCCCAGAACCGCGTCTGCCAGACGCCGAGCGCCTCGTCCAGCAGCTCCCGGCCGCCGGGCGCACCCGCGGCGGTGGCCGTGGACCCGGCCAGGACGGCGAAGGCGTGCACGTACGCGGCCTTGGTGTCGTCGACGGTCGAGGCGTACCAGCCGCCGCGGCCGCCGTCGTGCAGCGGTCCGGCGGCCAGCGCCTCGACCCCGTGCCGGACCAGTTCGTCCCACCCGCTGCGGCCGCTGAGCTGGGCGAGCCCGAAGACGTGCGTCATGCGGGCGACGATCCAGGTCTCCTGGCCGTGGTCGGGCCGCACGCGGCCGTCGTCGCCGAGGTAGCCGAAGCCGCCCTCGGGCAGCCGGGATCGGGCCGCGAACTCCAGCAGCCGGTCGAGGTCGGTCACGGACGGCGACGCTAGTCAGCCCGCACGGTCCACGGCGGTGTCCGGCCCGCGCGGATCGCAGCCGCGCCAGGATGGGCAGGACGACGGGGGGCGCTGATGGCGCGACGGCTCACCGCGACGGTGACCGGTGGCGGAGTGGCCGGGCTCAGCGCTGCAGCGGCCCTGCTGCAGGCAGGGTGGCGGGTGACCGTCCTGGAGCGCGCTGCCGAGTTCGGCGAGGTCGGGGCCGGTCTCGCCATCACCCGCAACGGCATGGCCGCGCTGGACGCGCTCGGCGTGGGTGAACCGGTCCGCGCCGCCGGCCACCCCACCTTCGCCGCGGGCACCCGCGACCAGGCCGGTCGGTGGCTGCTCCGACTCCCGGACCCCGGCCAGGACCCGTCCTCGGTCAACCACGCCTGGGGCGTGCACCGGCGACGCCTGCACAGCGCGCTGCTGGCCGCCGCGGACGGCGCCGAGCTGGTCACCGGCGCCTCGGTCGTCGACGTCCACCCGGGCAGCCCCGACGGCCGGACGGCGTCCGTCACCTGGCGGGACGGCGCGGGTGAGCACACGGGGACGGCGGACCTCGTCGTGGCCGCCGACGGGATCCGCAGCGCCGTCCGGGCCCGGCTCTTCCCGGACCGCAGGCCGCGGTACAGCGGCTGGACCAGCTGGCGCGCGGTGATCGACGACCCCGGCGCGGCCGACGGTGGGTTCACGGCGTTCTGGGGTCCGGAGGCGGAGTTCGGCGCGGTGCGCCTCGGCGACGCGCAGGTGTACTGGTACGGCTACGTCCGGCAGCCCGCCGGGACGACGTTCGACGACGAGCTCGGTGCGGCCCTCGAGCGGTTCTCCGGCTGGCCCCCGCAGGTGCGGTCCACCATCGCCGCGACCGACCCCGGCCGGCTGCTGCGCCACGACGTCCACCACCTGCCGGGCGGGCTGCCCACGTACGTGCACGGCCGGGTGCTCGTGATCGGCGACGCGGCGCACGCCATGCTGCCCACGATGGGGCAGGGCGCCAACACCTCGCTGGAGGACGGGCTCTGCGTGGGCCGGCTCGTCGGCGCACCCGCCCTCGCCGGCGCCCCGCTGGGCGCGGCCCTGACCGCGTTCGACCGGGCCCGCCGGCCGCGGTGCCGGCGGATCGCCCGCCGCTCCCTGCTCACCGCCCGCTTCGGGGCCCACGTCCGCGGCGGCTGGCCGCAGACGGTGCGCAACGCCGTCCTGCGAGCCCTGCCCCCGGGCCCGCTCGTCGAGGCCGGGACCGACGTGCTCCGCTGGACGCCGCCGGCCGGGCCGACGCCCCCCGGCGCCGGCCCGGCGACGGGGTAGCCCGTCGGCGCCGGCTCAGAAGGCCAGCGCCGTCCCCGGGTCGGAGAGCAGGGCCCCGACGTCGGCGAGGAACCGGCTGCCCAGCTCCCCGTCGATGATCCGGTGGTCGAACGACAGCGCCAGCTGCGTGACCTGCCGCGGGCGCACCTTCCCCTTGTGCACCCACGGCATCTCCCGGATCGCGCCGAAGGCGAGGATCGCCGACTCACCGGGGTTGAGGATCGGGGTCCCCGTGTCGACGCCGAAGACGCCGACGTTCGTGATCGTCATCGTGCCGCCGGTCATGTCCTCCGGGGCGGTGCGGCCGGCCCGGGCGGTCTCGGTCAGCTCGGTGAGCGCGCCGGCCAGCTGGACCAGCGACAGCCGCCCGGCGTCCTTGACGTTGGGGACGACGAGCCCGCGGGGCGTGGCCGCGGCGATGCCGAGGTTGACCTGCCCGTGGACGACGATCTCCTGCGCCGCCTCGTCCCAGGAGCTGTTGACCATCGGGTGTCTCGCGGCGGCCAGCAGCAGCGCCTTGGCCACGAACAGCAGCGGGCTGACCCTGACCCCGGTGAACTCCGGCCGCGCGGCGATCCGCGACCGCAGCTTGACCATCCGCGTCACGTCCACGGTGAGGAACTCGGTGACGTGCGGCGCGGTGAAGGCGCTGGCCACCATCGCCGCCGCGGTGTGCTTGCGGACCCCCCTGACCGGGATCCGCTGCTCCCCCGCCGTCGGTGCGGCGACCGGCCGCAGCTCGGTCACCGGTGCGGGGCCGGCCGCGGCCGCCTCGACGTCGGCGCGGGTGATCACCCCGCCGGCGCCGCTGCCGGTCAGCGCGGTGAGGTCGATCCCGAGGTCCTTGGCCAGCTTGCGCACCGGTGGCTTGGCCAGCGGCCGGGGGCGGCGCCGCCCGTGCTCGGCCGCCCGCGACGGCGCCGCGTCGACCGAGGCCGCGTGCGCCTCGGCCTGGCGGCCCACCTCGAGGCCGCCGTGCCGCACCGGCTTGGTGGTCATGTCCGGTGCGGTGGCCAGCAGCGGCGGGCGCTCCTGCCCTCCCGAGCCGTAGTCCGGCTCCGGGAGGACGGTCGTGCGGGCGGTGCCGCGGCGCGGACGCCGGCGGGCCTCCGTCGTCCGCGGCCCGTAGCCGACGAGCACCGCCGTCCGCCCGCCGGGCGCCGCGCCACCGATCAGACCCGCGGCCGGCTCGTCCGCCGCGTCGTCCGCGGCGGCCGGGGCTCCCCCACCCTCCCCGCCGACGTCGATGGTGATGATCGGCGTCCCGACGTCCACGGTGGTCCCGGCCTCGTGCAGCAGCGCGGTGACCGTGCCGGCGAACGGTGAGGGCAGCTCGACGGCGGCCTTGGCCGTCTCTACCTCGCACAGCGGCTGGTTGACAGTGACCGTGTCGCCGACGGCGACCAGCCACTGCAGGATCTCGCCCTCGGTCAGCCCCTCGCCGACGTCGGGCAGCTTGAACTGCTTGAGCACGCCCATCCTCAGAACCCCATCGCGCGGTCGACGGCATCCAGCACCCGGTCGAGGTCGGGGAGGTACTCCTCCTCGAGCTTCGACGGCGGGTAGGGCGTGTCGTAGCCGCCCACCCGCAGCACCGGCGCCTCCAGGGAGTGGAAGCACTCCTCGGTGATCCGCGCGGCGATCTCCGCGCCGAGTCCGAGGGTCACCGGAGCCTCGTGGACGACGACGCAGCGCCCGGTGCGCCGCACCGACTCGACCACCGGGTCGAGGTCCAGCGGGGACAGCGTGCGCAGGTCGACGACCTCCAGCGAGCGGCCCTCCTCCGCGGCCGCCTCGGCCGCCTGCAGGGCCGTCTTCACCATCGGGCCGTAGGCCAGCACGGTGACGTCGTCCCCGCCGCGGACCACGCGGGAGGCGAACAGCGGGTCCGGCGTGGCCGCGGTGTCCACCTCCGCCTTGTCCCAGTACCGGCGCTTGGGCTCGAGGAAGACGATCGGGTCGGGGTGCGCGATCGCCTGCTGGATGCCCCAGTAGGCGTCGACCGGGTTGCTGACCGCGACCACCTTGAGCCCGGGCGTGTGCGCGAAGTAGGCCTCGGGGCTCTCGCTGTGGTGCTCGACCGCGCCGATGCCGCCGCCGAAGGGGATCCGGATGACGACCGGCATGGTGAGCTTCCCGCGGGAGCGGGCGTGGATCTTGGCCACCTGGGTGACGATCTGGTTGTAGGCCGGGAAGACGAACCCGTCGAACTGGATCTCGCAGACCGGCCGGTAGCCGCGCATGGCCAGGCCCACGGCGGTGCCGAGGATGCCGGCCTCGGCCAGCGGGGTGTCGACGACACGGTCCTCGCCGAAGTCCTTCTGCAGGCCGTCGGTGATCCGGAAGACCCCGCCGAGCCGGCCGATGTCCTCCCCCATGAGCACGACCTTGGCGTCGTCCTCCATGGCCCGGCGCAGGCCGAGGTTGAGCGCCTTGCCGATGGTCAGCGTCTCGGCGCTCATGACTCGACTCCGCCCTCGTTCCGCTCCTCGGTCGCTGTCCCCCGCAAGCGGGAGGTGCTCCCAGCACGCAGCGATGCTCGCTCGGGCGTCGTTCTCGTGAACATCAGTGCCCGCCTCCCTCGAAGCTCGCCTGGTACGCCTCGAACTCCGCCTGCTGCGCGGCCAGCGGCGGCGTCTGCTCGGCGTAGACCTGGTCGAACATCGCCGTCCCGGGCGGGTCGGGCATCTCGGTCGTGCCGCGGCGGATCCGCGCCGCGAGCTCGTCGGCCTCGGCCTCGACGGTGGCGAAGAAGTCGGCGTCGGCGACGCCGGTCCGGGACAGGTACGCCTTGACCCGGGCGATCGGGTCGCGCAGCTTCCACTCCTCCAGCTCGCTGGCCAGCCGGTAGCGGGTGGGGTCGTCGGAGGTGGTGTGCGCACCCATCCGGTAGGTGAACGCCTCGACGAACGTCGGGCCCTGGCCCTCCCGGGCGGCGGCCAGCGCCGCCCGCGTCACCGCCAGGACGGCGAGGACGTCGTTGCCGTCGACCCGGACGCCGGGGAAGCCGAAGCCCGCCGCGCGCTGGTAGAGCGGCACCCGGGACTGGCGCTCCAGCGGGACGCTGATCGCGTACTGGTTGTTCTGGCAGAAGAAGACGACCGGCGCGGAGAAGCTGGCCGCCCAGATCATCGCCTCGTTGACCTCGCCCTGGCTGGTCGCGCCGTCGCCGAGGAAGGCCAGCACGGCGGACTCGGCGCCGTCCCGCTGGACGCCCATCGCGTAGCCGGTGGCGTGCAGGCACTGCGCGCCGATGACGACGGTGTAGAGGTTGAAGCGGGTGGCGACCGGGTCCCAGCCGCCGTTGTCGACGCCGCGGAACAGGCTCATGACGTGCAGCGGGTCGACCCCGCGGGTCCAGGCCACGCCGTGCTCGCGGTAGGTCGGGAAGGCGTGGTCCCCGGGCTCCAGGGCACGGCCGGCGCCGACCTGGGCCGCCTCCTGGCCCAGCAGCGAGGCCCAGATGCCCAGCTCGCCCTGGCGCTGCAGGGCGGTGGCCTCGACGTCCCACCGGCGGACCAGCACCAGGTCGCGGTAGAGGTCGCGCAACTGCTGGTCGTCGAGGTCGATCGCGTACTCCGGGTGCTCGACCCGCTCGCCCTCGGGGGTCAGCAGCTGCACCAGGTCGGGTTGCTGAGGCAGGTGCGGCGCCTCCGCACCCGGTACCGGGTCGACCACCTCGGTGGCACTGGACACGCTCACGTGCTCCTCCTCGCCGTCGTCCGCCGCTGCCGGGGTCGCCGGGCACGCGGGCGGTGTGGACGCCTCGTGGCACCCGGGTGTGGCGCCACTCACACATCGTGGCACGACCCGGCCTGCGATGGAGGAGACACCCACCCAGCGATCTGCGCAAGGTCCCCCGTTCGGATTGCGCACGATGACCGGTCACGGGGTCGCCCGGCCTGTCAGACTGAGTGACGTGCCGGCTCTCGACGCTACCGACGCCCGCCTGCTGCAGGCCCTTGCCGAGGACCCGCGCGCGACGGTCATGGCGCTGTCGCAGCGGCTCGGCCTGGCCCGCAACACCGTGCAGGCGCGGCTGGCCCGGCTGGAGTCCGGCGGCGCCCTCGCGCCCTTCGACCACCGCGTCCGCCCCGAGGCGCTGGGCTACCGGCTGGGCGCGTACATGACCGTGCAGGTGGTGCAGCGCAGCCTGGCCGACGTCGGCGAGGCGCTGGCGGACATCCCCGAGGTGCTCGAGGTGACGGCGCTGTCCGGCGTCGCCGACCTGCTGGTGCGGGTGGTCGCGGTCGACGCCGACGACCTCTGGCGGATCACCGACCGGGTGCTGGCCATCCCCGGCGTCCAGCGCACCGACACCGCACTGGCCCTGCGCCGGCTGGTCGACCACCGGATGGCCCCCCTCCTCGACCGCGTGGCGGGCGCGGACTGACCCGGGTCGGAGAGCCCTGCGTCAAGCCCTGCACCGAAGCCGCAGCCGCTCCGCGGGCGAGGGCCCCGCCGCATCGCTACCGTTCCTGCGTGCTCCGGAGCAGACGGGCCCGCTACCTGTCGGCCCAGGTCGACCTGCTCTTCACGACCGTCGCCGGCCTCGCCGCCGGGGTGTTCAACTGTGCCTTCCTGCTCTCCGGCCTGCGCAGCAGCCCGCTCGATCCGGTCATCAGCCTGATCAGCGAGCTGGAGGCACGCGACCAGCCGGGCGGCGGCTGGTTCCGCTGGGCCTCGCTGCTCGCGGGCGCCGCCGCCGTCGTGTTCGCCGCGGGGCTGAACCAGCGCCTCCCTCCAGGGCGGCTCGGCCTGGCCGGTTGCTGGGCCGTCGCGGTGTTCGGCCTGGCCGGCATGGCTGATGCGCTGATGCCCATGGACTGCGCGCCGTCGGTGGACGAGGTCTGCCGCCGGCAGGAGGCGGGCGGCGCGCTCAGCTGGATGCACGAAGGCCACACCTGGTCCAGCGTGGTCGGCATCGTCGGGCTGCTCGTCAGCATGAGCCTGCTCGGCTGGCACCTGCGACACCACAGCGGCTGGCGGCTGGCCTCGCTGGTCGGCCTGGTGGGCTGCGCGGCACTCTCGGCCTGGAGTGCCATCGTGTCGGTGATGACGATCGAGTACCTGCCCACCCTGGGGTTGGCGCAGCGCATCCAGGTGCTCGCGATCGCGGCGTGGATGGCGGTGCTGGCGCTGGAGCAGGCTCGCCAGCCGGTGATCCCGTGAGCGGTCCGTCCCCGGCGCCCTGGCACGTCGACGGGCTGGTCGATGCCGGCGGCCAGCGGCTGTACGTGCTGCGCCGGCTCGGCACCGGCCCGACGGTGGTGCTCTGCTCCGCGCTCGGCCTCGTGTGCAGCGACTGGGCGGCCGTGTGCGCGCTGCTGCCGGGCGTCGACGTCGTCACCTACGACCGCCCTGGCAACGGATACAGCCCGTCGCCCGATCCGGCGTGGCCCGACCGGCGTCCGGCGACCCTCGACGAGGAGGCGGCCCGCCTCGCCGCCGTCGGCCCGGCCGTGGCCGCCGGCCCGCCGTACGTGCTGGTGGGCCACTCCTCGGGTGGGCTGTACGCCCAGGCCTTCGCACGGATGCATCCGCAGCTGACCGCCGGGGTCGTGCTGGTCGACGCCAGCTCCGCCCGGGCGCTGCCGGATCAGACGCTGGCCGCGGTGCGCCACCGCCTCCGCACGGCCCTCTTCCGCTCCGGTCTCGCCCAGCTGTTCGGCCCGTCCGGACGCCGGTTGATGGTGTGGGCGCAGAGCCTCCGAGGCGCCGACCCGCTGGCCGGCAGCGAGCGCCGGCACATCTACGGCGGCGACGGCGTGCGCGGGGTGCTGGCCGAGCTCGACGGGTTCGCCGCCGCCGCGGCCCGGCTCGCCGAGCTGGAGCGCACCGGCCCGCTGCCCGGCGTGCCGACCACCGTGGTGACGGCGGCCAGCACCGGGCGGCCGCTGCGCCGCCGGGACCGGTCCTGGATCGCCGAACAGGAGCGGCTCGTCCGCACGGTCGGCGCGGGCAGGTGGCGGGTCGTCGACGACGCGGCACACCTGCTACCGCTGGATCGGCCCGGCGTCGTGGCCGAGGAGATCCGCCGCCTGCTGCACGAGGTGCAGGATCAGCGGCCACGCCGGACACCCGGGAACCGTGCCCGCTGAGCCGACCGGCAGCGGCCGGCGCACGGCAGGCCTTCCTGTTCCGCGAGGTCGCCCGTCCGCGCCTGCAGCCGCTCATCCGGGCCGAGGGGACGGCCGGCAGCCCCGCACCACAGGACCGTCGATCCGAGCGGGACCTCCCGGTACGAGGACTACCCGGGGGTCGCACCGGGGTAGGGCCGCCGGGCCCCACGCCCCGACCCGAGGAGCCCCGTGTCCCCCGACGACCGCGTCCTGCTGCAGGACCTGCTCGCCGCCTACGGCCCCGGCGGCCAGGAGGACGAGGTCCGCGAGGTCTGCCGGCGGGCGCTCGCCCCGCTGGTCGACGAGCTCACCGTGGACGCGGCCGGCAACCTCGTCGGCCGGCTGGCGGGAACCGGCGAGCGGGACGCGCCGCTGATCCGGGTGATGGCGCACATGGACGAGCTGTCGATGATCGTCAAGCGGGTCGAGGCGGACGGCTCCCTGCGACTGTCCCAGCTGGGCACGATGTATCCCGGCAACTTCGGCCTGGGCCCGCTCACCGTGCTCGGCGACGAGGAGCGGCTGACCGCCGTCCTGCTGCTCGGGTCGGAGCACACCACCCAGGAGACGACGCAGGTCTGGCGCACCAAGCCCGACGGCGGCGACCAGGCGATGCAGTGACATGACGTGTTCGTCGTCACCGGCCGCAGCGTCGAGGAGCTCGAGGCCGCAGGGGTCCACCCGGGCACCCGGGCCGACTCGGGCCCGGTGATCGGCTACGCGGACGACGCGGTGGTGTACGACAAGCAGCTGTCCGACCGGCTCACGGCGCTCGGCCACGAGCTCGGGCTGGCGCCGCGGGCCGCCGTCTGGGAGCCCTTCGACTCCGACGCCTCCCAGTCGCGCAGCAGCGGCCAGGCGGCGCGCGCCGCGCTGCTGTGCCTCCCACGCTGAGCACCCACGGTTACGAGGTCCAGCACCGGGAGACGGTCGGCCGCTGCGCCCGGCTGCTCACCGAGTTCCTGTGCCGCCCCCTCCCGGACTGACCGGGGCGTGTGCCCGCCGGACACACGGGTAGGGCGCGGCCATGGCGAAGCGCACCCCGCTGGGGACGATCGGCAAGGGACGGCGCGGCATCAGCGTGCTCGGCTGGGCGCTGCGCGGCGCCGCGGCGGGTGCTGCGGGCACCACCGCGCTCAACGCGGTCACCTACCTGGACATGGCCGTCCGCGGCCGGGCGAGCAGCTCCACGCCGGAGCAGACGGTGGAGAAGCTCGCCGCGGCGGCGCACGTGCCGATCCCGGGGGACGAGGAGACCCGGCAGAACCGGGTCCAGGGCCTGGGCCCGCTGACCGGCCTGGTCGCGGGGATCGGCGCCGGCGTCCTCGTCGGCCTCGTCCGCGCCGCCGGCTTCCGCTCGCAGCCGGTCGTCGGCACCCTGCTGACCACCGCCGGTGTCCTCGTCGCCGCCAACGGGCCGATGACGGCGCTCGGCATCACCGACCCGCGCACCTGGTCGGC
>DASQXT010000532.1:0-19694 GCA_035639575.1 Geodermatophilus sp. | reverse complement strand
CTCGGGCAGCGTGCGGCAGACGCCGGTCGCCGTCTCCAGCTGGGTGGTGGTGATCTCGGCGTGCAGGTGCCGGCCGGCCTCGCCGAGCATCGCCGAGGCCGACAGGTCCGGGCTGGGCCTGAGGGCGAAGGTCTCGGGGTCGACGAGGTGGAACTCCTCCTCGACGCCGACGTTGGTCCCGGCGGCGGGCGGACCGTCCACGCGTGCCCCCTCGGTCGTCGCCGCACGCTACCGGCGTCAGGGCTCGGCGAGCGTGCTGCAGATCCCGGTGGAGGTCTCCAGCTGGGTGGTGACGATCTCGGGGTGGACGTGCTCCCCGGCGTCGCCGGCCAAGGCGGCCGGCACGGCCGTCGTGCTCGGGGTGAGCGCGAGGGTGTCGGGGTCGACGAGGTGGAACTCCTCCTCGACACCGACGGTGGCCCCGGCGGGAGCCGGGGGCACGGGCGGTCCGGTCACGGCTCGGCGTACCAGGCGAAGCCGAGCCCGGGGACGACGACCTGCCCGTCGCGCACCGGGAGGAGGCCGTCGCTGCCGTGCACCTGCTCGAAGCTGCCGAAGCCGGTGACGGTGTCGGCGTCGACGGCCTGGGGTGACGGCGAGAAGTTGGCCAGCCCGACGAAGGCGCCGCTGCGCGGGTGCTTGCGCCGCCAGACGAGGACGGCGTCGCTGCCGGCGTCCACCACCGCCGACTCGACCCCGCCGCGCAGCGCCAGCTGAGCGCGGCGCACCTCGCCCAGCCGGCGGACCTCCCGCCACACCCGGCCCTCGAGGGTCGCCGGGTCGCGGCGGCGGGCGGCGGCGTCCCGGTCCATCGGCGGGCGGTGCATCCAGCGGTTGTCCGGGGCGAGCGCGGGGTCGGCCAGGTAGCCGGGGTCGTTGCGCAGCGCCAGCTCGTCGCCCATGTACAGCAGCGGGATCCCGCCGTACGCGTAGGCGACCGAGTACAGCAGCACCAGCCGGCGGACCCCGGCGTCCAGTGCGGCGTCGTCGCCGTCCGCGAGGGCGGCCTCGATGCCGCACAGCGACGCGGCCGAGCCGGAGACCCGGGCGTCGCCGGTGACCTCGTTCTCCTGGAACAGCGCGCCCCGGGCGAAGGACCCGGGGAAGCGGCCGGCGTAGAAGTCGTTGAGGAAGCGGCGGTGCGTGAAGCCGTCGAGGCCGACCGCGGCGGCGTCCTCGTCGGCGACCGCCCAGCCGATGTCGTCGTGGCCGCGCACGTAGGTGCACCAGGTGGCGGTCGGCGGGATCGGCCGCATCCGGCGCAGCGCCTGCCGCGCGAGCCGGACGTCGCCGGTGGCCAGGCTGCTCCACAGCAGCACCATGAGCTGGTTGTGGTAGGCCAGCTCGCACTCGGGCCGGTAGCGGTCGTGCCCGCCGAGATAGCCGACGAGGTCGTCGGGCGAGACGATCGCCTCCGCCTTGAAGACGACGCCGGGGGCGGCCAGCCGGGTCAGCGCGTGCAGCAGCTGCAGCAGGCTGTGCCCCTCGGGCTGGTTCTGGCAGCTGGTGCCCAGCCGCTTCCACATGAACGGGACGGCGTCCATCCGGAAGACGTCGACGCCGCGGTTGGCCAGCCAGGTGATCTCCCCCAGCATCGCGAGGGTGACCTCGGGGTTGGCGTAGTCCAGGTCCCACTGGTAGGGCCAGAACGTCGTCCAGACCCAGCCGCCCGCACCGCCGCAGGCCTCCGGCACCCAGCTGAACGAACCCGGCGCCCGGTCGGGGAAGACCTCCGGGATCGTCGCGTCGTAGGCGTCGGGCAGCGTCCGGTCGGGGAAGGCCGTGTAGAAGCCGGCGTACGCGGGGTCGCCGGCCAGCCAGCCCCGCGCCCAGGCGTGCTCGCGGGCGGTGTGGTTGAGGACCAGGTCGATGCACAGCACCATGCCGCGGTCGTGCAGGGCCGTGGCGGCGTCCTCGAGGTCGGCCATCGTGCCCAGCCGGGGGTCGACCGCGCGGTAGTCCGCCACCGCGTAGCCGCCGTCGTTCTCCCCCGGCCGCGGTTGCAGCAGCGGCATGAGGTGCAGGTAGGTGGTGCCGAGCTCGGCGAGGTGGTCGAGGTGCTCCGGCAGCCGGTCGAGGGTGCCGCAGAACCGGTCGACGTAGCAGACGTAGCCCTGCACGCGGGAGCGCTGGAACCACGCCGGGTCGACCTCGCGGCGCCGGTCGATGCGGCGGAGCTGCTCGGGGCGCTCGACCGCGGCGGCCAGGGCGGTGCGCAGCGCGCGGGCGAAGAGCTCGTCGGCCGCGTCCCCGTAGAGCACGGCCAGCGGCTCGTGGACGTCGTGGAGCGCGAGGTCGGCGCGGGCGAGGAACGCGTCGCCCTCGGCCGGGCCCAGGGCCGCGACGGCCTCGGCCGCCACCTCCGGCCGCAGCTGCTGCCACGCCTGCTCCGCCGCTGCTCGGCGGGCCGCCGCCGGGGTGGTCGCCGGGATCGTCACCGGGTCAGTATCGGGGCGCCGTTCGCCCACGGCATGACCGCTCCCGCAGGCGTCCGGACGGGGGTTCACTGGGGTTGTAATCGCGTAATCGAGGAGGTGTGCCATGGGCGTGCTGCCGGAGCCGGACACCTCGCGCCCCGTGGACGAGGGCGCGCTGGACGCCTACTCGCGGGTGGTCACCGCCGTCGCCGCCGAGCTCACCCCGCACGTCGCCGCGTTGCAGGTGACAGCGCCCGGGGGTGGCGGCGGTGCGGGCTCGGCGGTCGTCGTCCCTGGTGAGGGGCTGATGCTGACCAACGCCCACGTCGTCGGGCGGTCCCGCGCAGGACGGGCGGTCTTCGCCGACGGCAGCGAGACCGCGGTCGAGGTCGTGGGCGCCGACCCGCTGTCGGACCTCGCCGTCGTCCGGGCGCGGGGCGCCACGCCCCCACCGGCGCAGCTCGGGGACGCCGCCACCCTGCGGGTCGGCCAGCTGGTCGTCGCGGTCGGCAACCCGCTGGGGCTGGCCGGGTCGGTGACCGCGGGCGTGGTCAGCGGTCTGGGCCGGTCGCTGCCCACCCGCGACGGGCGCACCGCCCGGGTGGTCGAGGACGTCATCCAGACCGACGCCGCACTCAACCCCGGCAACTCCGGCGGGGCGCTGGCCGACTCCGCCGGCCGGGTGGTCGGGGTCAACACCGCCGTCGCCGGCTGGGGGCTCGGCCTGGCGGTGCCGGTCAACGACACCACCCGGCGGATCGTCGACGCGCTGGTCCGCGACGGCCGGGTGCGCCGCGCCTACCTCGGCCTGGTCAGCACACCCGCTCCGCTGCCGGCGGAGCTCGCCGAGCGCACCGGACGGCGGCGGGGGCTGCGGATCGTCGACGTCGTCCCCGGGTCGCCGGCCGACCGGTCCGGGCTCAAGGCCGGCGACCTGGTGCTCGAGGCCGGACGGCGACCGGTCGCCGAGGCGCAGAGCCTGCAGCGGCTGCTGTTCGACGAGGCGATCGGCCGGCCGCTGCCGGTGACCGTGCACCGCCGCGGCGCGATGGTCGACGTCATCACCGTGCCCACGGAGCTCACCGGCGGGTGACGGCCGACACGTGGGGGTGACACGGAGTGAGCCCGGCCTCCCCCGGTCGGGCGGCGGGGGCTCCCCCCATCGGGTCTGGTCGGTTCCGCAACGCTGCAGGGCGTCGCCGGGGCGGCTGATGCTGGCCCCGACGGACGGGGGGTCCATGCACACGCTGCGGCCAGGTGGCTTCGCGCTGCTCGCACTGCTCTACGCGGTGAGCGCGGTGCTGTGCGCCGTGGGGGCGCTGGTGCCGGTGTCCGACCGGTCGCCGGTCGCGCTGCTGTGGGGCCTGGCCGCGCTGACCGCCGCCGGGTCGCTCGTGCTGTGGCTGGGGCGCGACCGGCTGGGGCCGTGGGTGCTGCACGCAGCGGTGCTGGTGGCCTCCGCGGCACTGGGCCTGCTCACCTGGCGCGCGGCGACCGCGGTGGGGGTCGTCGGGCTGGGGCCGGCCATGGTGTCGGTCGGCGTCTTCAGCGGGCACTTCTTCTCCCGCCGGGCGGCGCGGGTCCACGTCGGGGTGCTGCTGGTGCTCACCACGGCCGGGGCCGTCGCCGCGGCGCCCACCGGGTACCTGGCCCTGTGGCTGACCACGGTGGTCACCGTCGTCCTCCTCACCGAGGTGCAGCTGCGCATCTCCGGCGACCTGCGCCGGGCCGCGGCCACCGACCCGCTGACCGGGCTGGCCAACCGGCGCGCCTGGCAGGCGGCGGCCGACCGCGGCCTGGCGCACGCGCTGCGCGGCGACGAGCCGTTCACGGTGGTGCTCATCGACCTCGACGACTTCAAGGCCGTCAACGACCAGGCGGGTCACCGCGCCGGCGACGCGCTGCTGCAGGAACTGGCCACCGCGTGGAGCGCGCGGCTGCGACTGTCGGACCTGCTGGGCCGCTACGGCGGCGACGAGTTCGTGCTCAGCCTGCCCGGCACCGACGCCGCCCGTGCCGCGGACCTGCTGACCCGGCTGCGCGCCGCCCACCCCGCGGCCTGGTCGGCCGGGACGGCGACCGCCCGGCCCGGCGACACCCTCCCCGACCTGCTGGTCCGCGCCGACACCGACCTGTACCGCGAGAAGCGCCGCAAGCGCGGCGCCTGACGCCGCGCTGTCCTCCGGACGCGGAGCGACGACCTCCAGCAGCGGTTGATCATGGGGTCGTTGTCGGCGACATGCGAGGACACGCCGTCCGGGGTGGCAACGGGCCCATGATCGACACCATCGGCGTCGCACTGCGGCGGGTCGCGACACCGCCGTCCGCGCGGAGGCTTCCGGCCCTGGCCGCTCCCCCGGATCCGGTGGCAGCGTCCCCGGGCGACCCGGGAGGTCGGCATGGCAGCGATCGTGGTGTGCGGTGGTGGGGTCATCGGCCTGTGCGCGGGCCTGATGCTGGCCGAGGACGGGCACGACGTGACGGTCCTCGAGCCGGACCCCGCCGACCCACCGGGGACGCCGGCAGAGGCGTGGGACGGCTGGGAGCGCCGGGGCGTGGCGCAGTTCCGCCAGCCGCAAAGCCTGTTCTCCGGCTTCCGTGCCGTGGCGGACACGGAGCTGCCCGGGCTCACCGAGCGGCTGTCCGCCGCCGGCTGCACCTGGGTCGACTACCTCGACCCACTGCCGCCGTCGATCGAGGACCGGGCCCCGCGGGAGGACGACGACCGCATCCGCTTCGTGACCGGCCGGCGCCCGGTGACCGAGGCGGTCGTCGCGGCCGCGGCCGAGGAGCACCCGCGCCTGGACCTGCGTCGCGGCGTCCAGGTCACCGGCCTGGTGGCGGGTCCGTCGGTGCTCGACGGAGTCCCCCACGCCGCCGGGGTCCGCACCTCCACGGGCGACGAGATCGCCGCCGACCTGGTGGTCGACGCGACGGGCCGGCGGACGCGGGGACCGGCCTGGCTCGAGGCGCTCGGCGCCCGCCCCCCGCGGATCGAGTCCGAGGACAGCGGCTTCGTCTACTACACCCGGTACTTCACCGGTCCGGAGCTGCCGCGGCGGATCGGCCGGCAGCTGGCCCCCGTCGGGAGCTTCTCCGTCCTCACCCTGCCCGGTGACAACTCCACCTGGTCGGTGACGCTCTTCGCGTCGACCCGGGACGCCCCGCTGAAGGCGCTCCGGAACCCGGCGACGTTCGACCGCGTGGTGGCCGCCTGCCCGCTCCAGGCGCACTGGCTGGACGGGCGACCGATCACCGACGTCCTGGCGATGGCCGGGGTCCTCGACTGCTACCGGCGCACCGTCGTGGACGGGGAGCCCGTGGTGACCGGGTACGTCGCGGTCGGCGACGCCTGGGCCTGCACCAACCCCTCAGCCGGCCGGGGGATCTCCATCGGCGCGATCCACGCCCGGGTCCTGCGGGCGGTGGCGCGCGCTCACCTCGACGACCCGGGAGAGCTGGCCCGCGCCTTCGACGAGGCGACCGAGCGCGAGGTGACGCCGTTCTACCGCAACCAGATCGCCGCCGACCGCGCCCGGATCGCCGAGATGGACGCGCTCCGTGCCGGGAGGCAGCCGCCGCCACCCGACCCCGGACAGGTCCGCCTCCTCACCGCGGCCGCGTACGACGCCGAGGTGTTCCGCGGGCTCATCGAGATGGTCACCTGCCTCGCACTCCCGGAGCAGGTGCTGTCCCGCCCCGGGATGCCGGAGCGGCTCGAGCGGTTCGCCGACGCCCCGCCCCCTCGACCCACACCCGGCCCGGACCGTGGCCGGCTGCTGGAGCTGCTGGCGGGCTGACTCAGGGACGGCGCCAGTCGTCGGAGGACAGGTGCGAGCCGGCCATCGGGCCCATCTGCAGCATGCCGCCGTCCACGGCGTAGGAGGACCCGGTCACGTAGGAGGCCTCCGGCGAGGCGAGGAAGGCGATGACGGCGGCCACCTCGCGGGCGTCGCCGGGGCGGCCGAGCGGGATGCCGGACCGCTCGTGGCCGGGGGCGGTCGGGTCCTCGTCCTCCTGGCCGGTCATCGGGGTGGCGATCTCCCCGGGCGCGACGGCGTTGACCGTGATGCCGTGCTCGGCCAGCTCGATCGCGGCGACCCGGGTGAGCAGGCCGAGCCCGCCCTTGGCCGCGCAGTAGGCGGCCGCGCCCACCCGAGGCTGGTGCTCGTGGACGCTGGTGACGTTGACGATCCGCCCGCCGCGGCCGGCGGCGACCATCCGTCGCGCGGCGCGCTGCAGGCAGAGGAACGCCGCGTCGAGGTCGGTCGCCAGCACCTCGCGCCAGGTGGCGAAGTCGGTGTCGAGGACGGTCGACACGTGCCCGCTGCCGGCGTCGTTGACCAGGACGTCGACCCCGCCGAGGGCCTCGGCCAGCTCGTCGACGACGTCGGCGGCCTGCGGCAGCCGGGTGAGGTCGACGTGCCGGACCTCGGCGCGGCGGCCCAGCGCCCGCACCTCCTCGGCGGTGGCCTCGGCGGCCTCGCGCTCGCGGTACCAGGTGATCCCGAGGTCGCAGCCGGCCTCGGCGAGGGCCACGGCGGTGGCCCGGCCGATGCCCGACTCGGAGCCGGTGACGATGGCGACGCGGGGCGCGGGTGCGGTCATGGCGCGACGCTAGTGAAAGGACCCTCCTGCTCCCCACCGTTCGCAAGCTCACGGCGGGCCCCTGCAGGAGGGCCGGGGGCGGGACCCGGGACGGGGCCGACGGCGGGATCCTGCACAGGGGCCCCCGCTCGCGGGCTCAGGCTGCGGCGAGTCGCTCGTCGAGCAGGGCGTCGACGTCGGCCTCGGCCTCGGCGACGCGCCGGGCGTTCTCCGCCGACGGGCTGCGGGCCGCGGCGCTGCGGGCCACACCGAGTGCGATGTGGGCGATGGCGATCTCCAGGTCGAGCGTCTCGACGCCGGTGTCGGTGCGGGTCATGGCGACCTCCCCTCGGTGGGACGGTCCCCATGCTCGTCCGGGGGTACGACGGAACCGGCCCTGCCCAACCGACGTCCCCACTCGTGCAGCAGGTCCACCAGCTCCGGCGGGGACACGACGGTGACCTCGGCGCCCAGGGTCCCGATGGCGAACGCCGGCCAGTCCAGCCCGTCGGCCGCCATGTGGACTCGGCTGCGGCCGGGGCCGTCGTCCTCGACGTGCGCCCACCGCCCGATCCGCGCCCGCACCCGGTCGGCGGGCGCGTCGACGAGGAACTCGACCGGCGTCGGGGAGGTCAGGGCGGCCGTGCCGGCCCGGACGAAGGAGACGGCGTCCTCGGCCGGCAGCCGCCGCGGCGCGAACCGGGCCCCGGTCGGCCGCGGCCGGGCCAGCCGGTCCAGGCGGAAGATCCGCCAGTCGCCGCGGTCGAGGTCGTAGCCGACCAGGTACCAGCGCCGGCCGAGGGTGACCAGCCGGTGCGGCTCGACCCGCCGGTTCGACGGAGTGGCGTCGGCGGCGGTGTAGGCGAAGTCCAGCCGCTCGCAGTCGCGGCAGGCCTGGGCGACGACGGTGAGCGCCTCCGGGTCGACGAGGTGCTGCGGGCCCGCCCAGGGCGCGGGATCGGTCACCGCGCGCAGCGCCTCCACCCGGCGCCGCAGCCGGGTCGGCATCACCTGCACGACCTTGGCCAGCGCCCGCACCGACGACTCCGCCGTCCCCGCGACGGCGCTCTGGGCGGCGGTCTGCAGGCCGACGGCCAGCGCGACCGCCTCCTCGTCGTCGAGCACCAGCGGCGGCAGGGCGGCGCCCGGGGCGAGCTGGTAGCCGCCGTCGACGCCGCGCCGGGCCTCCACCGGGTAGCCGAGCTCGCGCAGGCGGTCGACGTCCCGGCGCAGCGTGCGGAGGGAGATGCCGAGCCGGTCGGCGAGGTCGGGGCCGGCCCAGTAGCGGCGCTGCTGCAACAGGGAGAGCAGACGCAGGGTCCGGGCGGACGGATCCGTCATACGGCGATCCTGTCGGGCATTGCGGCCAGGATGTGGCCGCTGTCTCCCCTAGCGTGGTCCTCGTCAGCGACGGAGGACCCCTGCGGAAGGCGGACTGCCATGGACACGACCACCCTCACCGGCGAGCGGGCCGACCTGCTGGAGGCGCTGGCCACCCAGCGGCACTTCCTGCGCTTCACCGTGCAGGGCCTCACCGAGGAGCACGCGCGGCAGCGCACCACCGCCAGCGAGCTGACGCTCGGCGGTCTCGTCAAGCACGTCGCCCACACCGAGGCGACCTGGGCCGACTTCGTCGTGCAGGGGCCGGGCGTGATGGCCGGGCCGGGCGACCCGCAGCAGATGGCGAAGTGGGCCGAGGAGTTCCGGATGGGGCCCGACGAGACCCTCGAGAGCGTCCTGGCCCACTACGAGGAGGTCGCCCGGCGCACCGACGAGCTGGTGCGCACGCTGCCCGACCTCGACGCCTCGCAGCCGCTGCCGGAGGCGCCGTGGTTCGCGCCGGGCGCGACCCGCTCGGCCCGGCGGGTGTTCCTGCACATCGTCGCCGAGACGGCCCAGCACGCCGGGCACGCCGACATCCTGCGGGAGTCCCTGGACGGCCAGAAGACGATGGGCTGAGGACGACGGGCCGCGTGGACGACCGGCTGAGCGCCGGAGCCACAGCCGTGGGGCGTCCACGGACGGCCGGTCCCGCCGACTGCCCGCAGGACGTCCCGGCACGGGGCGTCAGCCTCCTCGAGTCGTCGCGGGTAGAAAGATGACTGAGTCAGTCATAGAGTCTCTCCATGGACCGGCTCACGAACCTGGTCGGCGTCTTCGCACTGGCGGTCGCGGATCGGGTGGCAGCGGCCACGGAGGCGGCGTGCGGTGCGGGCGGCGCCGCGGCCGCCGTCCTGGTGCACCTGAGCCGCCATCCTGAGACCTCCGTGTCCGACCTGGCCGCGGTCGTGGGAGTGGGTGGCTCCGGCGGCGTGCGCTTGGTCGACCGCCTCGCGACCCAGGGGCTGGTGACCCGCGCACCGAGCCTCACCGATCGGCGCACCGTCCTGCTGCGCCTGACCGAGGCGGGCACGCAGACTGCTCGGCGCGTGCTGCACGCCCGCGAGGAGGCCGTGCGCCAGACGGTGGAGGCCCTCGACGAGGACCAGCGCTCGGCGCTCGAGCAGCTGCTCCCGGCCCTCGTCACCGCCCTCCCGAGTACCCGGACGGAGGTCCTGCGCACCTGCCGGCTGTGTGACGTCGCCGCGTGCCGACAGGCGTCGGGCTGCCCGCTGGACTGCTGGCCGCCCGACGACCGAGGGCCGTCGTGAACGGCGGCCCGGCCGTCAGCACGCCGGAGACCGAGCGCGTGCCACCGTGGGCGCTGATCGGGTCCGGACTGGCGGTGGTGGCGGTCGCCTTCGGTCTCGCGCGCTACGGCTACGGACTCCTGCTGCCGCAGATGCGGACCTCCTTGGGGCTGTCGTTGGGCCAGCTGGGCGTCATCGGCGGCGCCGGGTACGGCAGCTACCTGGTCGCCTCCCTGGCCTGCCCCACCCTGCTGTCCCGGTCGGGGCCGCGCGCGACCGTGCTGGCGGGTGGGACGGCTGCCGTCGTGGGGATGGCGGTGTGCGCCGCGGCCACCGGCCCGCTGACCCTGGGAGTGGGTGTCGTCGTCGCGGGCGCGAGCCCAGCCCTGGTGTGGCCTCCGTACGTGGCCGCCGTCGAGGAGCACCTGGCCGCGGACCGCCGGGCACGCGGTCACGGGGTCGTCAACTCCGGCACCGCCTACGGCGTCGCCGTGGCCGGACCGGTGAGCCTGCTGGCCACGGGATCCTGGCGGGGAGCGTGGTCGGCCTTCGCCGCCGTGGCCCTGCTGGTCACGATCTGGGCGGTGCGCACCCTGCCCCGCGGCATCCACGACACCGGCGGCGCCACCGGGGCCCGGGGCCTGGTGGCGGTGGCACGGGAGCAGGGCGGGCGGCTGCTGCTGGCCGCGTTCCTCGCCGGTGTGGTCGCGGGCAGCTACGCGACCTTCGGTGTCGAGGTCGCCGCCGCCCAGGAGCCGCTGGGGCAGGTCAGCGGCGGGGTCTTCCAGACCCTGGTCGGGATCAGCGGCGTCGCGGGAGGACTCGTCGGGGCGCTGCTCGCCAGGACCTCGCTGCCCCGCTTGCTGGCGGCCACGGCGTCGACGCTCGCCGCGTCCTGCCTGCTCCTGGCCGCGGCGCCCGGCCTGGTCCTCGTCTCGGCGGTCCTCTACGGCGCGAGCTTCATCGCGGTCATCGGGTTGCTGCTGATCTGGAACAACACCCGCGTCCCGCGAGCCCCCGCCACGGGCATCGTCACCGCGATGGCGGCCATGTCCCTGGGGTTGGTCGTCGGCCCGCCCCTCGCCGGCGTCGTCGCCGGGGCGGCCGGCCTCGCCACGGTCTTCGTCGCGTGTGCACCACTCGCTGCGACCATCGGCCTGCTGCACCCCGCGCGACGTCGCTCCGCCACTCCTCGACCGGCGTGACCACCGCGGTGCCCCCGCGGCTCAGTCCTCCTCGAGCTCCCTCAGTGCGGTCACCGCGCGGTCGCGGACGGCGGTCGCGTCGGTGGCACGCCGCTCGGCGGTGCGCCGGTGCCGCTCGGCGCGCCTGAGCTCCTCGGCGGTCTGCGCGGCCTCCTCCTCGGCGCGGGCCAGCTCGTCGGTCAGCTCCGCCACCCGTGCCTGCAGGTCGGCCCGGCGGGCGTCGAGGTCGTCGACCCGGTGCCGTTCCTCCTCGGCGGCGGCGACGGCCTCCGCGGCTACCGCAGTGGCCTCCTCCACGGCCCGGCGCGCCTGCTCGAGCTCGTGCCGCCTGCGTTCCTCGGCCGCCCGCCGCGCCTCCTCCTCGCGCCGGCGGGCCTCCGCCTGGGCCGCCTGACGGGCGTCCTCGTCGCGGTGCCGGCGGGGAGCCGCGGTGCCGGACCGCGACCGGCCGGTCCCCTCCCGCTCGGGCCGCGGTGGCACCAGCCGCAGCGCCGGCCGGCTGCCCGTCGTCCCCAGGCCGCTGTAGGACATCGCCCCGGTGAGCCGGCCCGACAGCAGCGCCTCGCCGGCCTCCGGGTCGGCCAGCGCCGCGCGCAGCGTGTCCGCGACCTGGGTCTCGACGGTGCCGCCCACGCGCATCCCGTGCTCCCGGGCGAGTGCGACCGCCTGCCGGGTGAGCGCGGTCAGCAGCTGCGAGCGCTGGCGGTCCAGTGCCCGCAGCTGGTCGCCGGCCAGGTCCTCCTGCGCCTGGCGCAGCAGGTCGCCGAGCTCGACCAGCCCCTCGATCTCCGTGGGCTGCTCCCGCACCAGCAGGTTGCACACCCAGGCGGCGGTGGTCGGCTTGGGCAGCGCACCGATCTCGCGCGCGAGGGTCCGGTCCCCCGCGGCGCGGGCGTCGTCCTGGCGCTGCCTGCGCACCGCGACGAACTCGTCGGGCGGCACGGCGTACAGCTCGTCGGCCACCTCGTCGAGATCCACGCGGCCGACCCTGCCACGCCGCCGGTGCCGCACGGGCACGATGGCAGCCGTGACCACCACGCGGGTGAGCCGGCACGTCGACGCACCGCGCCCCGCGGTCTACCGGGTGCTGCTCGACCCCGGCGCCGTCGCCCGGTGGAAGGTGCCCGAGGGCATGACGTGCGAGGTGCATGAGTTCGACGCCCGCGAGGGTGGCACGCTGCGCGTCTCGCTCACCTACGACGAGCCCGGGCCGCAGGGGAAGACGACCGCGCACACCGACACCTACCGCGGCCGCTTCGTCCGCCTGGTGCCCGACGAGCTGGTCGTCGAGGCCGACGTCTTCGAGACCGCCGACCCCGCGCTGCAGGGCGAGATGACCAGCACCATCACGCTGGCCGACGCCCCGGACGGCGGGACCGAGCTGACCGCCGTCCACGACGGGGTGCCCGACGGCGTGGCCCCCGCGGACAACGAGGTCGGCTGGCGGATGGCCCTGGACCGGCTCGCCGCTCTCGTCGAACGCGGGGGCTGAGGATCAGGCCGTCCGGGGGGCCTCCCACAGGTCGATGCCGGCGTCGACGGCGTGCTGGTCGATCGCCGCGAGCTCGTCGCCGGTGAAGTCCAGCCGCTGCAGCGCGCCGACGTTCTGCTCCAGCTGTCCGACGCTGCTCGCACCGATGAGCACGCTGGTCACCCGCGGGTCACGCAGTGCCCAGGCCAGCGCCATCTGGGCCAGGCCCTGCCCGCGCTCCTCGGCGATGCCGTTGAGCGCCCGGACGTGCTCCAGCGCCTCCTCGGTCAGCAGGTCGGTCGACAGCGACTTGCCCTGGCTGGCGCGCGAGCCCTCCGGGACGCCGTCGAGGTACTTGCTGGTCAGCATCCCCTGGGCGAGCGGGGAGAAGGCGATGCAGCCGGCGCCGACGTCCTCGAGGGTGTCGAGCAGGCCCTCGGTCTCGACCCAGCGGTTGAGCATCGAGTACGACGGCTGGTGGATCAGCAGCGGCGTCCCCAGGTCGGCGAGGATCTCCGCGGCCTGAGCGGTGTCCTCCGGGCCGTAGCTGGAGATGCCGACGTAGAGCGCCTTGCCGGCCTGGACGGCGCTGTGCAGCGCGCCCATCGTCTCCTCGAGCGGCGTGGTCGGGTCCGGCCGGTGGGAGTAGAAGACGTCGACGTACTCCAGGCCCATCCGGCGCAGCGACTGGTCCAGGCTGGAGAGGACGTACTTGCGCCCGCCGCCGCCCTGGCCGTACGGGCCGGGCCACATGTCGTAGCCGGCCTTGGTGGAGATGACCAGCTCGTCGCGGTAGGGGCGGAAGTCGTCGGCCAGGTGCCGGCCGAAGTTGACCTCTGCACTGCCGTACGGGGGTCCGTAGTTGTTGGCCAGGTCGAAGTGGGTGACGCCGAGGTCGAAGGCGCGGCGCAGGATCGCGCGCTGCCGGTCGAAGGGGACGTCGTCCCCGAAGTTGTGCCACAGACCCAGGCTGACCGCCGGGAGGTCCAGGCCGCTGCGGCCGGTGCGCCGGTAGGTCATCGAGTCGTAGCGGTCGTCCGCTGCGGAGTAGGCCATGGGCGCGATCCTGCCCGCATCGCGAGACCCCGAACCGGGCTCCTCCGGTCCTACGCTGGTGCCCCGACCCCACCGGAGGTGGACCGATGCTGCGACTCCTCGGCGTCCTGCTGCTCATCTGGCTGGTGGTCACCGTCGTCGGCGCGGTGATCAAGGGCCTGTTCTGGCTCGCCGTGGTCGGCCTGGTCCTCTTCGTGCTCACCGCCGCGCTCGGCTGGGGCAAGCGGGACACCCGGGTCTGACCGCGGTTCGGGCGCCGCGAGTGCCGCGGCGGGCAGGAGGAGCAGGCGCGGTCAGGCCCAGGCGGCGGCCTTGCGGCGGAGCAGCTCCCGCTCCCGCTCGTTGCCGCAGAGCTGCACCGCCCGCTCGATCTCGCGCCGCGCCTCGTCGAACCGGTCGAGCCGCGCGAGCAGCTCGCCCCGCACGCTCGGCAGCAGGTGCGAGCCCGCCAGGCTGCCCGCCTGCGCGAGCTCGTCGACCAGCGGGAGTGCGGCTGCCGGGCCACGGGCGACCGAGACGGCGACCGCCCGGTTGAGCTCGACGACCGGGGACGGCGCGAGCCGGCCGAGTACGTCGTAGAGGAGCACGATCCGCTCCCAGTCCGTCTCCTCGACCGACGGCGCGACCGCGTGGCACTCGGCGATCGCGGCCTGCACGCCGTAGGGACCGAGGCCCCGGCCGACCCGGCCGGCGTGGACCAGCGCCGCCCGCCCGCGCCGGATGGCCGCCCGGTCCCACCGCCGGCGGTCCTGCGCCTCCAGCAGGACCGGCTCGCCGTCCTCGCCCACGCGCGCCGGGAACCGCGCGGCGGTGAGCTCGAGGAGGGCGAGCAGGCCGTGCACCTCCGGTTCGTCGGGCACCAGCTGCGCCAGCACGCGGGTCAGCCGCACCGCCTCGCGGGCCAGGTCCTGCCGGATCCACTCGCTCCCGGAGCTTGCCGTCGACCCCTCGGTGAAGACGAGGTACAGCACGCTGAGCACCGAGCCGAGCCGCGCGCGGCGTTCCTCCGGCGGTGGCACCTCGAACGGCACCTGCGCGGCGGCGAGGGTCTTCTTGGCGCGGGTGATCCGCGCCTGCACGGTGGCCGTCGGCACGAGGAAGGCCCGGGCGATCTCGTCGCTCGTCAGCCCGCTCACGACGCGCAGGGTGAGCGCCACCCGGGCCTCGCGTGGGAGCACCGGGTGGCAGGCGGTGAACACCAGGGCGAGCACGTCGTCGTGGATGCGGTCGGGGTCCCAGAGCAGGTCACGGTCCGGTCCCGCCGGGTCGGGCGCGGCCGCCCCGGTGACGGCGCCACCCTCGGGGAGGTCCCGGGACAGGACGGCGTACCGCTCGTCGAGGGCCGATCGCCGCCGGAAGGCGTCGATGGCGCGGCGCCGTCCCACGGTCAGCAGCCACGCGGCGGGCTCGCGCGGCACGCCGTCCCTGGGCCAGGCGACCAGCGCCTCGGCCAGCGCCTCCTGGGCGAGGTCCTCGGCCAGGGCGAAGTCCCCGGTGTACCGGGCCAGGGTGCCGGTGATGCGGGCGGACTCCATCCGCCACACCGCCTCGACCGCCTCCCGGCCGCCCGGGGCCCGGGGGGTGGCCGCGGAGCCACCCCCCGGGCTGCTCACAGCTGTCCGGTCGCCGCCCGCCACGCCCGCTCCTTCTGGACCCACTCGTTGTCCTGCGGGAACTCGTCGATGCTGGCGACACGGCGGATCTCGATCTTGCTGCCCGGCCCGGCCAGCGGCGCCCGCTTGGCCCACTCGACGGCCTCCTCCGGCGAGGCGACGTCGAGGATCCAGAAGCCGGCGAACAGCTCCTTGGTCTCCCCGTACGGGCCGTCGGTGACCACGGGGGACTCCGCGGAGTAGTCGACGACGACGCCCTTCGCCGGGTCGTCGAGCCCCTCGGCCGCGACCAGGACGCCGGCCCGGATCAGCTCGTCGTTGTACCGGCCCATGGAGTCGAGGACCTCGGTGAAGTCGACGTCCTGGGAGGCGGCGTGGGTCTCGTCGGTGGCGCGCATGATCAGCATGTACTTCACGGTGGTCTCCTACCGATCGCGGGTCCCCGTCGGACCCTCTCACCCCTCGGTCGAACGGCGGCACCCCGGATCGACACCGCGCGGACGGATCTGCACGCCGACGCTGCGGTCACCCGGGCGGCCGGCGGCCGAGCGCGGCCAGCAGCCGGTCCTGCGCCGGTACGTCGTCCGGCACGGGGACCGGCGCCGCGTACATGCCGGTGGCCGCCAGCTGCCCCCCGAGTGCGAGGACCCCGGGCAGCAGGGCCTGGACGGCGTCGGGATCGAGGTCGGCCGGACGTCCGGTGGCGGTCGCCAGGTCCCAGGTGTGGACGACGGGTTCGACGAGGGCGATGCCGAGGAGCTGCTCGACGGTCCGCGAACCCAGCGGGGTGGCCACGCCGGCGCCGGGTGCCGCACCGCTCAGTGCCGCGACGACCGCCTGGTGGGCGCGGCGCCACGAGCCGGCGGGGTCCGGGCCGGCGAGCGCACCGAGTGCCTCCGGCTCGGGAACCGGCGCACGGGGTCCCTCCCCGGCCAGCATCGCGAGCACCTGGTGCTGCCCGTCGACGAGGTGGCCCAGCAGCTGGCGCGCCGACCAGCCCGGGCAGGGCGTGGGCGCGTCCCAGCGCTGCGCCGGGACGGCGTCGACGACGGTTCCGAGCCGGTCGAGGGCACGGAGGTACCGCGCGACCGCGTCGTCCGGCCGGGTCACGGGGCGACGACCGGGTTGTCGGCGACCGGCAGCGCCGCCGCCGAGGCGACGACGTGGTCGACGAGGCCGTACTCCCGGGCCTGGTCGGGGGTGAACCAGCGGTCGCGGTCGGAGTCGCGCTCGATCTGCTCGACGCTCTGCCCGGAGTGCTCCGCCTGCAGCTCGTTGATGTCCCGCTTGAGACGCCGGAGCACGTCGGCCTGGATGGTGATGTCCGACTGCGTCCCGCCGACCCCCGCCGAGACCTGGTGCATCATGATCCGCGTGTGCGGCAGCGAGAACCGCTTGCCGGGTGTGCCCGCGGTGAGCAGGAACTGCCCCATCGAGGCGGCCATCCCGAACGAGTAGGTCGCGACGTCGCAGCCGATGAAGCGCATGGTGTCGTAGACGGCCATCCCGGCGCTGACCGAGCCGCCCGGTGAGTTGATGTACAGGTGGACGTCCCGGCGTGGGTCGTCGGCCGAGAGCAGCAGCATCTGCGCGCAGATCTGGTTGGCGATGTCGTCGTCCACCTGGCTGCCGAGGAACACGATGCGCTCCCGCAGCAGCCGGTCGTAGACGGCGTCGTGCAGTGCCGCGTGCCCGTTCCCTGCCTGCAGGAACGGTGCGCCCGCGCCGGTGGGCGGAGGAACGTCCATGAGCCGACCCCTTCCGTGGACTGGTGGGCCGGAGTCAATCGGTTCCTGCCAGGGAATGTGCGCAGAGAATGGCTCATTTCGCTGTTCGCGCAGTTCTTGTGCCGTGGGCGAAATGGTGTTGACGGCGCCCTCACGGTCACGGCGGGCGACCTCGGAGCCGCTCGCCGGGTCGGCCGACCCCGCCGTCCGTTTGCCCGGGTCCCCCTGCACGACCAGGGTCGGGGAAGAGCCCACGACCCGAGGAGGACGCCATGACCAGCGGCGACGGCCCACTGTTCGCGGTGGTCGGCGCGACCGGCCAGCAGGGCGGCGCGACGGTGCGCTCGCTGCTCGCCGCCGGGGCACGCGTGCGCGGGCTGACCCGCGATCCGGGGTCCCGCGGTGGGCAGGCACTGGCACGCCAGGGCGTGGAGGTGGTGCGCGGAGACGCCGGGGACCCGGCCAGTCTGCGCGCCGCCTTCGACGGCGCCGACGCTGCCTTCGTCATGACGACGCCGTTCGGCCCCGGCGGCGCCGAGCAGGAGACGAAGCAGGGCATCGCCCTGGTCGACGCCGTCCGGGATGCCGGGGTGCCGCGCCTGGTGCTCAACTCGGTCGGCGGCGCGGAGCGCGACACCGGCATCCCGCACTTCGAGAGCAAGCGCCGCGTCGAGGAGCACGTCGAACGGCTCGGGCTGGCGGCGACGGTGGTCCGGCCGGTCTTCTTCATGGAGAACCTGACCTGGATGGTGACCCCGGAGGACGACGGGACGCTGGTGCTGCGGATGCCGCTGCCGGGCGGCGTCCCGCTGCAGATGGTCGCCGTCCAGGACATCGGGACGGCGTCGGCCGCGGCTCTCCTCGACCCGTCCCGGGTGCCCGGCGGCGCGATCGAGCTGGTCGGTGACGAGGCCACCGGCGAGCAGGCCGCCGAGGCGTTCGGGCGCGCCCGCGGACGGCCCGCGCGGTACGAGGCCCTGCCGGTCGACGTCCTGCCCGACGACGACCAGAGGGCGATGTTCACCTGGTTCGCGCACCCGCCGGCCTACCGGGGGGACCTCGAGGCGAGCCGCCGGCTGGTACCCGACCTGCACGACCTGCCCGCCTGGCTGGCCGAGCAGCCGTAGCGGGGTCCCGCGTCCCCGCCGGCTCCCGGGATGCGGCAGGCTGCCGCCGTCGCACCCCGCACGGACGTCGAGGAGGCCCGGTGACGACGCCGCCCGCAGTGTTCGTGCACGGCAACCCGGAGACCCCGGCGCTGTGGGACCCGCTCGCCGGCGCCCTGCAGCGGGACGTCGTCCGGCTGGCCCCGCCCGGCTTCGGCGCTCCGCTGCCCGCGGACTTCGGAGCGACCATGCCCGAGTACCGCGACTGGCTGGTCGGGGAGCTCGAGCGGATCGGCGAGCCGGTCGACCTCGTCGGCCACGACTGGGGCGGCGCCCACGCGCTGAACGTGGCCATGGCACGACCCGACCTGCTGCGCAGCTGGGTCAGTGACGCGATCGGCGTCTTCGACGAGGAGTACGTCTGGCACGACCTGGCGCAGGCGTGGCAGCAGCCGGGCGTCGGCGAGGAGGCCATCCGGCAGATGCTGGGCGGCAGCCCCACCGCCAAGACCGCGCGGCTCGTCTCCTTCGGCTTCCCGCAGGACGTCGCCGAGCAGGTGGCCGCCGGGCAGGACGACGACATGGGTCGCGCGGCCCTGGCGCTCTACCGCTCGGCGGCCCAGCCGGCCATGGCCGAGGCGGGCCGGTCGCTGGAGGCCGCCGCCGCCCGCCCCGGGCTGGCGCTGCTCCCGTCGGAGGACTCCTTCGTCGGCACCGATGACCAGCGGCGCCGCGCCGCGGCCCGCGCCGGTGCCCGGGTCGAGGTGCTCGACGGCCTCGGGCACTGGTGGATGGTGGAGGACCCGCAGCGTGCGGCCGCCGTCCTCGAGCGCTTCTGGGCCCAACTCTGACCGGTCGTGGAGCCGTCCAGCAACCGTCATCCCCGCGATCACCCTGCCCATCGCCTCCCCGTCCTCGCCGTCCCGTCTCTGGCACCGGTCCCCTGGGCCGGAGTCATCGCCGCCGGTTAGCGTCGCCGGGTGGGCGGAGTCCGAGGGCACGACGCGACCAGCGTCCGGACCGCCACGAGGGACGACGGGCACCGGCTCGCGGCCCTCGACCGCGCGACGTGGTCGCCGGCCGTGGCCCCCGCGCCGCTGTGGCCGGAGGACGTCGACTTCTTCGAGAAGGACCCACCCGAGGACGTCCTCGTGGCCGAGCTGGACGGCGCGGTGGTCGGCTACGTGAAGCTGCGCCGACCCACGCCCCTGCCCTCCAACCGGCACGTGCTCCAGGTGAACGGGCTGGCGGTGGACCCGGCCGCGCAGCGCCGCGGTGTGGGCCGGGCCCTGCTGGTCGCCGCGGTCGAGGAGGCCCGGCGGCGCGGTGCCCGGCGGCTCACCCTCAACGTGCTGGCCACGAACCCCGGCGCCCGCACCCTGTACGCCGACTGCGGCTTCGTGGTGGAGGGCGTGCGGCGCGGGGAGTTCTTCCTGGAGGGCGAGTACGTGGATGACGTCCTCATGGCTGTGTCACTGCAGCCGCAGCCGGGATGAGCGGCACGGTGGTGCGAGCGGGTACCGCGGCCGACTCGACGACGACGCTGCTCAGTAGGGCGGGGGTTCGGTGATGGCGGTCAGCCCCGACGGGGTGGTGACGGTGCGGGTGCCGTCGGCCGCGAGGTCGTGGACCCAGCCCGGTACCTGGTGCCTGCCGCGGTGGTCGCCGGTGCAGTAGGCGGCCAGGTTGGCCGCGGCGGTCTCCCCCCGGCGGCGTGCGGCCGGGAGTGGTCCAGCTCGCCGGCGGCGGGAACCCGGCGGCGGCAGCCGGGAAATCGGCAGCGGCGGCCCCGGGCGCGAACGTGGCGGTCTGGAAAGCGCAGCTCGGAGGCTTGCTCGCGGGTGTGCTTCCACTTCCGCCTGCAGCTGGGCGCCTGGAGGAC
>DASQXT010000531.1:0-2040 GCA_035639575.1 Geodermatophilus sp. | reverse complement strand
TCAGCCCGCGCGTCCGACGTCCGCCGCGACCGCCCGGCGTGCCTCCACCGCGGCCGGGTGGTCAGCGGCCACGAACACCCACCGCCGGTAGGACAGGAAGCGGATCACCGTGCCCAGCGCGATCGAGCCGACGTTGGCCAGCTGCAGCACCAGCGGGCCGTCCTGCCCCAGCGGGTAGCGGACGAAGGCGACGACGGCCAGGGACAGCAGCAGCGTCGCCCCGTTCACCAGGGTGAAGACGAGGTACTCCCGGCGCAGCCCGGTCCGGGCCCGGTGGGAGAAGGACCAGTACCGGTGGGCGACGTAGGCCACGGTCATCGAGACCAGCGTCGACAGCAGCTTGGCGGTCACGGCGCCGAGGCCCACGTGCGCGTACAGCAGCTGGAACAGGCCGACGTCGAGGAGGAAACACGCCGAGCCCACCAGGCCAAAGGCGCTCAGCTCCTTGACCAGCAGGCGCCACGTGGTGTCCAGGCGGGCAGTCACACCGGCGAAGCGCACGCCACGACTGTACGGAGCCGGAGCCGGGTCAGCGACCGGCCGTGTCGTCGGCACCGATACCGTGGGCACGATGGCCACGCCTCTGGACACCCGGACCGGACTCCCGGTCGTGGCGATGGTGGGCGGGGGGCAGCTGTCCCGGATGACCCACCAGGCGGCGATCGCGCTGGGTCAGTCGCTGCGCGTGCTCGCCGCCGACCCGGCGGAGTCCGCGGCACTCGTCGCCGCCGACGTCCAGCTGGGCGACCACCGCGACCTCACCGACCTGCGCCGTCTCGCCGAGGGCGCCACGGTGCTCACCTTCGACCACGAGCACGTCCCCACCGAGCACCTGCGGGCGCTGGAGGCCGAGGGCCACCGGGTGGCCCCGGGTCCGGCCGCCCTCGTCCACGCCCAGGACAAGCTGGTGCTGCGCCGTGCCCTGGCCGACGCCGGGGAGCCCCAGCCGGCCTGGGTCGAGGCGCGCACCGTGCACGACGTCACCGCGTTCGCCGACGAGGTCGGCTGGCCGGTGGTGCTGAAGACCCCGCGGGGCGGCTACGACGGCAAGGGCGTGTTCGTCGTCGACGGCCCGGACGCGGTGGCCGACCTGCTGGAGCGGCACGGCACCCTGCTGGCCGAGGAGCGGGTCGCCATGGTCCGCGAGCTGTCCGCGCAGGTCGCCCGCTCGCCCTTCGGGCAGGTCGCGGTGTGGCCGGTCGTGGAGACGGTGCAGCGCGACGGCGTCTGCAACGAGGTCCTCGCGCCGGCGCCGGGGCTGCCCGAGGAGCTGGCCACCGCGGCGCAGGAGCTCGCCGTCCGGATCGCCGACCGCCTCGGCGTCGTCGGCATGCTCGCCGTGGAGCTGTTCCAGGTCGCGGACGGCGTGCTGGTCAACGAGCTGGCGATGCGTCCGCACAACTCCGGGCACTGGACGATCGAGGGCGCCCGCACCAGCCAGTTCGAGCAGCACCTGCGCGCCGTCCTGGACTACCCGCTGGGCTCCACGGCGATGACCGCGCCGGTCGTCGTGATGGCCAACGTCCTCGGCGGCGTGGCGTCCGCGGAGGGCTGGACCGGTCCGGGCCTCGACGAGCGCGTGCACCACCTGATGGCGCACTGGCCGGACGTGAAGCTGCACTGGTACGGCAAGGAGCAGCGGCCCGGCCGCAAGCTCGGCCACGTGACCGCGCTGGGGACCGACCTCGAGGAGGTCCGCGCCCGCGCCGTCGCGGCCGCGCGCTACCTGGCCGACGGCGTCGTCGACCCGGCCTTCGCGTTCGCCGACGAGCACTGAAGGAGACGGGCATGAGCCAGCCGCTGGTCGGCATCGTGATGGGCAGCGACTCCGACTGGCCGGTGATGGAGCCGGCCGCCCGGGCGCTCGAGGAGTTCAGCGTCGGCTACGAGGCCCACGTCGTCTCCGCGCACCGGACGCCGCGCCGGATGCTCGAGTACGCCGAGTCCGCGGCCGGCCGCGGGCTGCGGGTCGTGATCGCCGGCGCCGGGGGAGCGGCGCACCTGCCCGGCATGGTCGCGGCCGCCACCCCGCTGCCGGTC